>JBFHRT010000221.1:0-4396 GCA_041591575.1 Spongiibacteraceae bacterium | reverse complement strand
CCGTGGCGATCTCCCTCAGCCACTGCCAATGGCAGGAGATTGCCGCGTCGCCTGCGGCTCCTCGCAATGACGCAGAAACGGAAGCTTCATAAAATGGGAGCAATATGAAAAAACTGCTGATTGCCATCGCCGCACTGCTGCTAACACTGGCCGCCATCGTCGCCGGCGCCCTGCTCTGGCTCCGCGGCGCCACTCCGCCACTGCCCGCCCACCAGGTGTATATCAACGGCGTGGTGCTGACCATGGACGCCGACAACCGCGTCGCCGAAGCCGTCTCCGTGCGCGGCGAACGCATCGAGGCGGTGGGCACTAACGCTGAAATCGAGGCGCTGATCGGCGCCGACACCCTGGTCCGCGATCTCGGCGGCCGCACCCTGTTGCCCGGCTTTATCGACGCCCACGGCCACTTCCCCGGTTCCGGGCTGGGCATCATGGGCGCCGACCTCAACAGCCCGCCCATCGGCGCCATCGACAACATACCCCAGCTGCAGCAGGCGCTGCGCCGCCAGCTCGAACAGCAGGGCGACCGCCACTGGCTGTTCGGCTTTGGCTACGACGACTCGCAGCTGGCCGAGCAGCGCCACCCCACCCGCGCCGACCTCGACGCAGTATCGAGCGAGCGGCCGATCTACATCATGCACATCTCCGGGCATATGGGCGTGGCCAACAGCGCCGCGCTGGCCGCCGCCGGCATTGACGCCAATACCCCCGACCCCGCCGGCGGCGTCATCGTCCGCGACCCTGCCACCGGCGAGCCCACCGGCCTGCTGCAGGAGCACGCGGTCGACGCGGTGGCGGCGCTGGCCATGGACTTCGGTTTTCTGGATTTTGTCGCCATGGCCGACCACGCCGGCGCCGAATACCTCGCGGCCGGTGTCACCACCGCCCAGAGCGGCGGCGTCGACAGCCGCATGCTGCAGGGGCTGGCGCTGCTGTCGACACTCAAGCGGGTGCCGCAGCGGCTGGAGCTGTGGCCAATGCGCAGCGCCATGGGCGAGGCGCTGCTGGACGGCAGCTTCGATGCCAGCCGCTACCAGAGCGACAAGGTGCGCGTCGGCGCGGTCAAGTTCATCACCGACGGCAGCATCCAGGGTTACACCGGCTACCTGGCACTGCCCTACCACCACCCCCACGAGGGCGACAGCGACTACCGCGGCTACCCGCGACTGGAGGTCGACACCCTCAACCGCGAGGTGCAGCGTTTCCACTGCGCCGGCTTCCAAATAGCACTGCACGGCAACGGCGATGCCGCCATCGAGCTGATCATCGACGCCTTTCAACAAGCCCAGCAACACTGCCCGCGCAGCGACGCGCGGCCGATCATCGTGCACGCGCAGATGGCCCGCGACGACCAGCTGGATGCGATGGCTGAGCTCGGCATGACACCCAGCTTCTTCTCCGCCCACACCTATTACTGGGGCGACCGCCACCGCGACATTTTCATGGGGCCGGAACGGGCCGCGCGCATGAGCCCGACCCGCTCGGCGCTCCAGCGCGGCCTGCGCTTCAGCGTGCACCTGGACACCCCGGTGGTGCCGATGGACCCGCTGCTGCTGGTGTGGAGCACCGTCAACCGGCTGTCGGCCTCCGGCGCCGCCATTGGCCCCGAGCAGCGCGTCGACGTGATGACAGCGCTGCGCGCGGTGACCATCGACGCCGCCTGGCAGATCTTCCGCGAAGGCGACATTGGCTCCATCGAGCCCGGCAAACTCGCCGACCTGGTGGTGCTCAGCGGCGACCCGCGCGCACAGCCCGAGGCGATTCGCGAGCTGCGCGTGCTGCGCACCGTAATCGGCGGGCGCAGCTACTACACAGCGGAATAATCCCGGTCGCCGACTCGTACTGTTGGGTGATTCACCCGCCGGCAGCGCCCGCTACCCTGTCGGCTGTGATCGCCCATTGCTTACGCTGAGAAACAGGAACAGACCATGACCGAGCACCAACCCCGCCTTGCCGGCAAGATCGCCTTTGTCACCGGCGCCGCCTCCGGCATTGGCCAGGCCAGCGCCGCACGGCTGGCCCACGAAGGTGCGAGCGTCTACGCCTGTGATATCAACGGCGAAGCACTGGAGCAGGCCACCGCGCCACTGCGCGAGCAAGGCCTGAGCGTAAGCACGCAACCGCTGGACGTCACCGACGACGACGCCTGCGCGGCGGCCATCGCCGACTGCGTGGCACAGTTCGGCGGCCTCGACATTCTCTGCAACGTCGCCGGCGGCGCGCTGACCAAACACTTCGCCGACATCAGCGCCAGCGAGTGGCGACGGCTGATGGACCTCAACGCCAACTCGGTGTTCGTGCTCTGCCGGGCGGCGCTACCTCATCTATTGGAACGCGGCGGCAATATCGTCAACATCGCCTCCACCGCCGCCCTCAGCGGACTGCCCTACAACAGCGCCTACTGCGCCAGCAAGGGCGCGGTGCTGCAGCTGTCCAAAGCGCTGGCAGTGGAATACGCCGGGCGCGGGCTGCGGGTGAATGCCATCTGCCCCGGCGCGGTCAACACCCCGCTGGCGCGCAGCGCCCAGATCCCCGCAGGCGCCGACGAGGCCCTGTTCGGGCGCATGTTCCCCCTCACTCCCTACTTTGCCGAAGCCGAAGAAATCGCCGCCGCGGTGGCCTACCTGGCCTCCGACGAAGCACGCTTCGTCACCGGCAGCGCGCTGGTGATCGACGGCGGGCAGACCGCCATCTGAACACTGGCGGTTCCGCCATCATGGGGGCGATCTGCCAACACCAAGTGGCTGCCGCGAATCGCCCCGGCGCGGCATCGCCCACGCCAGCTCCCGTTAAGTAGGTTGGGCGGTTTGCTGTGTAGCGAAAATGCGTGAAACGCACGAACACACCGCCCCGCTCACACCAAGCGTCACGCCGGCAGCAACCTCCGCCCCATCCTTGGCTCAATTCTTTGCAAGAGTGCCGCCACCACACGGGGCAAGCCTGCCAACCATTCAGCGCTGAGTGCTCCATCGGTAGAGGAGCAGTTGATCAACCATCGCGCCAACCGCTACTATCAACACCACGCACCGCTCCTCCTCAGGGGGCCAGTCTTCGTTTCAGCGGCAGGGACCCTGGCCGCCACCCGCAGGATCACAACATGGATGTTGTCAAAACCCTCCGCCCGCTCAACTCAGGCCGCCATCACCTCCTCGACCAGTGGAACAACAAGCCCATTGCGAGTCGTTATCACCAGAGTGTATGGGGTCGGCAGCTGTACACCACTATTGAAAGCATCGTTGACCGGCGCAAGGCGTCACTACCAAACCATCGTTGGCTACAGATGACCGCGCGCCATGGAACGGCGGCTACTTGGGCGCACTATTAAGCGCGGGAGCTTCAGCAGAAAGCAAAAGTCGTGGGGGAAATATGGAGTCTGCAGTGAAAATTGTGGTTCCTACGATGCAACGATGCAGTAAACCTGGGGCTAAGGGACCTAGTCGTGGACGACGCTGCGGAACAATGTGCAGATCTAGCCTTCGATATCCAGATATAGCCATTAATGCTCAGGCCTGGACACGATGCTTACCTATGACCACAACGTATATTTAGCTGTTACACATAAAAAGGGGAAAGATTGTCAATCATGGAAGAGTCAAATCTTAATAAAGTGGATGAGGTGTCCACGGGTTCAAAGATAGAAGCGAATCTCTATGCAATTTCTCTTGCCACCATTGAGATTCTATATTTCTTTATTCCGGTAACAGTGTATGCATTTATTTTAATGTTTTCTGGCGATACGTTCTCTACCGTTAAACAGCTGCCGGCATGGTCATTTCTCACCTTGGCTGTATACTTCACGATAGTCCGCGATGCCCACCGGGCTTTCCATAGAAAGGCCGAAGACAAAAACAATAGAGAAGTAGCGCTTGTAATTGGATTGGCTGGAATAACATTAAGCACCATGATTCTAGTACTTAACGTTATTCGTTCAAAAGACCCTGAATTCTATGTAATGAGCTTTATACATGACTTTCAGTTTCAGCTCTTAATGCTCGCATGCGCAATTGCTTGGCTCGTCAAAATCATACTCTTCAAAAGAGAGGATCGCTGAGTCTATGTGTAACAAGCGCAGAGAATCCGGCAGATTTTTCGTTTCGCCTGCGGCTCCACTACAAAGCCGCGGTTGCTGCGGGCGTTAGGCTTCAAGGATATTTATGAGCCTCCTCCAAGAGATACAAGAGTCTGTAATCCGAGAAAATGTTGAGTCAGGCCCGATCCTACTTAAGCTGAGGTTGTTGGCATCTAGATTGGGCAGCTCGGAATTGGAGGATTGGGTTAGATACGAATCTGAAGGCTACCCCACAGATGTGCCTTTGCCCGAATATAGGAAGATAGGGGTTACTTATACGGGTACATTTTCGGGCGCGTTTGGTTCAGGCATAAAGAATGCGCCGAT
>JBFHRT010000220.1:0-4397 GCA_041591575.1 Spongiibacteraceae bacterium | reverse complement strand
GTTTGGGCTGGTCGGACTAAGCAGCATCGCGCTGGACGGGGCCTACCTGGAATACCGCGTGCTAGGTGATTCTCCGGTGGCCGGGCAGCAGCTGGGCATTATGTTGATTGAGCTCGGGGTGGGTATGTTGGTGGCGGCGGTGATGACCAAGTTGTTCTTTGTGTTTGCAGAGCGGGGAGCCTGAGTCATGTGGAGCGGGCACTTTCATTATTGGATAGTCATTTTCCTGATGATGTGTGGTTTTTACACCGCGCTTTCGCGACAGAACCTGATCAAGCAAGTGCTGGGTCTCAATCTGTTTCAAACCTCAGTGTTTTTCCTGTTTATCAGTGTCGGCTATGTCGCGGGCGGCACCGCTCCGGTGGTTCGCGATGGCTTTGAAGTCTACGTAAACCCGCTGCCGCACGTCTTGATTCTGACGGCTATTGTGGTGGCGGTCGCCACCACGGCGCTGGCGTTGGCGCTCATCGTGCGTATCAAAGAAGCCTACGGCTGCGTGGAAGAGCTGCGGATTCACGAACTCGACAGCGCCGAGGCGCGCAGCGTCCGGGTTAAGGATCATTCTTGATTACCGATCATCTGCCTGCGCTGCTGGTGGTGTTACCACTGCTGGCGGCACCGCTGTGCTGGGTGCTGCCTGGTAGCAGGGCCGCATGGTACTTGGCGATGGTCACTGCCTGGCTGGTGTTGGCGCTGGCGGCGGCAATTCTGTCGCAGGTGCACAGCAACGGAATCAGCCACTATGCCATGGGCGGGTGGCGGCCACCCTGGGGCATTGAATACCGCATCGATTTAGTCAGTGCCTATGTGGCTCTGGTAATAGCAGGCGTTGCCGCCGTGGTGCTCCCTTTTGCCGGGCTGAGTGTGGCCAGCGAGGTGGCGGCGGACAATGTCAGTGGTATCTACGCGGCATGGTTGTTGAGTCTCGCGGGGCTGCTCGGCATCACCGTAACCGGCGATGTTTTTAATCTCTTTGTGTTTCTCGAGATCGCCTCGCTGGCCGCCTATATCCTGGTAAGCCAGGGGCGTGACCGGCGAGCGTTAGTGGCGGCCTTCCAATATCTGGTGATGGGCACCATTGGCGCTACTTTTTTGCTAATTGGTATTGGCTTGCTGTACGCCATGACCGGCACCCTCAATATGGCCGATCTTGCCGGGCGCTTGCCGGGCGTTTCGCACACCCGGGCGGTGCACACGGCCTTCGCGTTTATTGCCGTGGGTTTGTCCATCAAGCTGGCGCTGTATCCGCTGCACCGCTGGCTGCCTAATGCCTATACCCAGGCGCCGTCTGCGGCCAGCGCGTTTTTGGCCGGTACCAGCACCAAGGTCGCCATCTACGCCTTGATTCGTTTCATTTACGGTGTTTTCGGTTGGCAGTTTGTTTCTCAACAGGGTGTGTATGCCGGGGTGCTGCTGGTATTGGCGCTGGCGGCCATTGTTAGCGGATCGGTGACAGCGCTGTTTCAGAGCAATGTCAAACGGCTGCTGGCCTATTCCAGCGTTGCCCAGATTGGCTATATCGTGCTGGGAGTGGTGCTGGGCACGGTGGCGGGACTGTCCGCCGGGCTGTTACATCTATTCAATCACGCACTGATCAAGGCCGGTCTGTTTTTGTCGGTGGGCTGCGTGTTTTACCGGCTGGGCTCGGTGCGGCTGGCGGATATGAGGGGCGTCGGTCGAGAGATGCCGTGGACCACGGCGGCCTTTGTTATCAGTGGCCTTAGCCTGATAGGCGTACCGCTCACCAGTGGTTTTACCAGCAAATGGCTGCTGGTGTCGGCGGTGTTGGAGCGGGGCTGGTGGCCGCTGGCGCTGTTGGTGCTGCTGGCCTCGCTGGCGGCGCTGGCCTACGTGTGGCGAGTGGTAGAGGCAATGTGCTTTCAGGGCGGCGAACGTTCGCGCCACCCCTTGCCAGAGGCGCCGCTGTGGCTGCTCTTGCCCACGTGTCTGGTGGCGGCAGCCAATGTTTTCTTTGGTATCTACACCGACCTTAATGTCGGGCTGGCGCAACGGGCTGCTGCCAGCCTGTTTGGCGCAGGGGCCATGCCGTGACAGCTTGTGCGCCTGTACTGGCGGTAGCTCTGCCGTTGCTCGCGGCGCCGCTGATCAGTATCTGTGGCCGCTGGCCAAACCTGCGCGAGGGGGTGACCCTGCTGACGGCGGCAGCGCTGATTGCGTTGGTTGTTGCCATTGCCGCAGCGGCCGGCAACAGCATTGCTCCAGCGTGCAGCATTGCGCAGCCGCTGCCCGCGCTGTCGCTGGCCTTCCATGTTGAGCCGCTGGGGCTGGTGTTCGCCCTGGTGGCGTCCATTCTCTGGGGCGTCACCTCGATATATTCGATCGGTTATATGCGTGCTCATGGCGAGCACAATCAAACGCGGTTCTACGCGGCCTTCGCGGTGGCGCTGGGCAGCACGATGGGCGTGGCTTTCGCGGCCAACCTATTCACGCTGTTCGTGTTCTACGAAGCGCTGACATTGTCGACCTATCCACTGGTCACTCACGCCGGCAACGACGAGGCTCGTTGGGGCGGGCGAACCTACCTGGGTGTGCTGCTGTGCACGTCTATCGGCTTTTTGTTGCTGGCCATACTGCTCACCTGGCTGCTTGCCGGGACGCTTGACTTTACTAAAGGGGGTATTCTTGGGGGGCAGTCACCAGCGGTAGCGGGATTGCTGCTGGCGCTGTTCATTTTCGGTATCGGCAAGGCGGCGGT
The DNA here is from genome assembly GCA_041591575.1 of Spongiibacteraceae bacterium. Lineage (GTDB taxonomy): Bacteria > Pseudomonadota > Gammaproteobacteria > Pseudomonadales > Spongiibacteraceae > JBFHRT01. The sequence goes on along the minus strand of JBFHRT010000220.1, from coordinate 1,681 downwards.
CATGCCGTTTCACCGTTGGCTGCCGGCGGCGATGGTGGCGCCGACGCCAGTCAGCGCACTGCTGCATGCCGTGGCAGTGGTCAAGGCCGGCGTGTTCACCGTGCTCAAGGTCGTCGTCTATATTTTCGGCATTGATTTCCTGCAAAGCGTTTCCGCCACGCAGCTACTGTTGTACGTGGCCACGGCCACGGTGCTGCTGGCTTCGCTGGTCGCCATGCGCCAGGATAACCTCAAGCGGCGGCTAGCGTATTCCACGGTCAGTCAGCTGGGCTACATCGTACTCGGGGCGCTGCTGATCAGCCCTGCCGGCGTGGTTGGCAGCGCCTTGCACATCGTCACGCATGCCTTTGGCAAGATCACTTTGTTTTTCGCCGCCGGCGCGATTTTGGTCGCTGCCCATAAAACGAAGGTGAGCGAGCTGGACGGCTTGGGGCGGCGCATGCCATTCACCTTTGCCTTTTTCCTGTTAGGTTCTCTCAGCATCATCGGGCTACCGCCGCTGGGGGGCTTCTGGAGCAAGTGGTATTTGGTGCTCGGCACGCTGGAGGCGCAGCAGATGGTCGCGTTGACGGTATTGCTGATCAGCTCGCTGTTGAACATCGCCTATCTCTTGCCCATTCCGGCTCGCGCCTTCTTCCACACCTCCTCAGGGCACGACGGTACTGTCGCGGAGGCGCCGGTCACCTGTCTGCTGGCGATGGCGATCAGCTCTGTGGCTTGCTTCGTTCTATTTCTATTCCCCGACTACTTTTACCATCTCGCCAATCGGCTGTTGGACGGTGGACCATGAAAGCTCAGCACCGCCAGTACTGGCTGGACCGACCGCAAAACCAGAGGCGGGTGAGGGCGGCACTCTATGGCAGCTGCGCAGTCTTGTTTGCACTCGATTTTGTTGTGCACCGCCACGCGGAACTCGGGGTCGAGGCCATGCCGGGTTTTTATCCGGTGTTTGGCTTTGTGGCCTGCGTGGGTTTAGTGCTCGCCGCTAAACAAATGCGAAAGTTCGTGATGCGCCGGGAAGACTACTACGATGTGGAGCGCTGAGATTCCGGCCTTCGCGCCATTTTTCGGCGCGGCGCTGCTTGCCCTGATCACTCGTGGCTGGCCACGAGCCATCATCATGCTGACGGCGCCGGTGCTAACGGGCATCCAGCTCTATGTTGCTGGCACCGGGATTGCGGTTCAAGCTCAGCTACTCGACCTGGCTCTGCTTCCTTATCGGGTCGACCGCTTGAGCCTGATTTTTGGCTACGCGTTCTGCATTGGCGCGTTTATTGCAGTGTTGTTTGCGTTGCGGGTTCGCTCATCGCTGGAGCACGCCGCGTCGCTGGTCTATGCCGGCTCGGCGCTGGGCATCCTATTCGCCGGCGATCTGGTCACGCTGTTCATCTTCTGGGAAATCACCGGGCTAAGCTCGGTGTTTCTTATCTGGATCGCTGGCGGTAAGCGGGCAACCGCGGCCGGCATACGCTATCTGATCTTTCAGGTGCTCTCGGGCGTTCTGTTGCTGGCGGGGCTGCTATGGCACTTCCTTGAGACAGGTAGTACCGCTTTTAACGCGTTTGAACTCAGCACGCAGGCCACCTGGTTGATGTTTCTGGCGTTTGGCATCAAGGCGGGCTTTCCGCTGCTGCACAACTGGATTACTGACGGCTACCCGGCCGCAACTCCGATGGGTTCG
>JBFHRT010000219.1:0-4428 GCA_041591575.1 Spongiibacteraceae bacterium | reverse complement strand
GGCAGTGGATATCCGCGATGCCAGCACCGCGGCGCACGCCGCCGACGGTCGCCTCAGCTTCGCCGGCCTGTTCCTCAGCCAGACCGGCGCCGGCGGCAGTGCCTTTGCCATGGAGACGGGCACGGACGATGACGACGGCGGCTTCGATGAGGCCGCCTACTTCGCCGGCAGTCGCGCCATCCGTGGGCTGGACACCGGCCTGCCGGCGGCGGCCGCCGACCCGCTGGCGCCGGAATTTACCCCGGCGCTCAACGCCCCAGCCCACCGCCTGAAGGTGACCCTGCCCGAGGGTGAGTTCTGGGACGAGGCCGCCCATTACGCCGGCGCGGTGCGCCCCGGCGTCGGTCGCTCCTGGCTGGCGGGCTGGACGGCGTTTCCGGCTAACTAGCTGCGGGCGGCTCGTCGCTCATCGTGCGGTTTTGGCTCCGGCGCGTTTGCCGGCTGACAGTTCAATTTGCCTGTCGGACTATTCATAGAAAGGGCGAAAAGGTGGTGTACAGGCCTCGGCCGCCCAGCCAGAGACTGTGTGGGCGGGTACTCAACTGCGCTTGATTGTGTTTGAAGCCTGGGGGATCGATTAGGGAAGTTCAACAATTGGATTGGATATTCCCGGTCGGCGTTACAACCTCGGTGGTATCACCGAGGTTTTTTGCTTTTTGGAGCCGGGAAAACTTTCATTCCCATACCCGCATACCTTCTTCTGGCGTCGGCTTGGCCGCCATCACAATCGAGCTATGCTTTGAGCGCTTCAACGGCTTGTTTTTGGATAGTTGTTGGATGGTGGCAGTGTCAGGAATCGGTTTCAGTCCGCGAGTAGGGCGTGATGCTGTTGTCGTCCTGGGTCATCAGGGTGACGAGTTTTGGGTGCACAAACAGCTTTTCGCGCCCCGATTTGATTTCATGGAGTACGCCGATGTCGCAGAGTTGCTGCAGGTAGGCGGAGGCGGTTTGGCGCTGGGCGATACCGCGCTCCACCAGGTTGCCGATGCGGCAGTAGGGCTGCTGGAAGATGATGTCGATCAGCTCGTGACTGTAGACCCGGGGCAGCCTGCCCCGGATGTAGGCGGTGGTGTCTTCTATCAGATCGCGAACCGCGGCAATTTTGTCGGTGGTCCATCGCGCCGTGTATTCCACCGCCTTGAGCATATAGAGCAGCCAGGGCTGCCACTGCTGCTCGCGGGTGACGTTCTGCAACAGCCGGTAGTAATCCGCCTTGTTCAGCACGATGTAGCGGCTGAGATACAGAATGGGCAGGGACAGTAGCCCCCGCTCTATCAAGTAGAGAATGTTCAGCACGCGCCCGGTGCGGCCGTTGCCGTCGGTAAAGGGGTGTATGGCTTCAAACTGGTAGTGGGCCACGGCCATCTTGATCAGTGGGTCCACCTCATCCGGCTGGTGGAGGTAGTGTTCCCAGTTGGCGAGCAGCTCGCGGAGCGTGTCTTCGCCTACGGGTGGAGTGTAGATCACCTCATCGTTGGCCTGGTTTGCCAGGGTGATACCGGGCACCCGGCGAATCTCCATCGCCACGCCCTTGATGGTGCTGCAGATTTCCACCGCGGTATTGGTACAGAGGGGACGGCGCGCCAATTCCTGGAAGCCATGGCCCAGAGCGGTGCGATAACGCAGAGCTTCCTTGGTGGCGGGGTCCGCATGGCTGTCTTCCTGCGAATAGCGGAACAGTTGATCGGTGGTGGTGACGATATTCTCGATCTCGGAACTGTCCCGCGCTTCCAACAGCGGCAGCAGGTTGATCAGCAGGCCCTGGTTGGGCAGCAGCTCCCCGGCCTGCTTGAGTTCCGCCAGGGCTGCGCGGGCCGGGATGCAGGCCTTGAGTGTGGCGGGCGTCTCCAGTTCGGTGGCCGGCGGCAAGGGGGGCAGGCTGTTATAGGGCTGGTCGGGGCGCCAGGTCATGTTTATTTTCCTGCAAAAAATCGACAGGCTTGGATTGTATGTTGATGGCATCGACACATCTACACGATATGTCGAAAAAAAGCATTTTCTTAATCATATCGCGGCGACGTGTTTATCGCATCGACATATTTGACCAATATGTCGAAAAAAGTGGCGATAATCGACATGTGCGGGCGGCTGGGGAGGCGTCCATCAATTGGCGGCAATCACATGATGGAACTTAACCCCTTGAACTATAAGAAATTTCAAAGCATTTCTTTTGTGCCGGTCATGGGTGTAGGGACTGGAGTCAGTGCTACCCGCTACGCTCCCCTACGGCGTCACTGTCGACTTGCCTGCCGTGTTCGAGTACTGAACCGTGTAGCCCATCGTCTAATAGCTGTTTCCCGTTTATTAAACATGCGATTAATAACGGGTAGTGCACCGCCAAGGTAATCGTGAATGGTGACCTGCGTCTTGCCGTCTGATTCCCGGTGAATTCGAGCTGTGTATTGAGTCAGGGGGCCCTTCTAGGTGATAGGCAATGCCAGGAACAGCGTATTTAGCCTGGGCTGGTCAAGGCCTTCGCCCTCATATCGAATTTAATGGCCTCCAGGATCGGGCCGATTCATCGGAAAATGTTTTGCCTCATAGGCTTGGACAAGTGTGACCATCACATCCAGCTTTTCACTTTCGGGGGTGTCGGGCGCAGCCATCATCAGGCTTTCGAGTTCGATTAAAGCTGCGCGGTAGCCGGTATTAGTTTAATCGGGTTTGATGTCCATTGTGATTCCTTCGGTGCAGGCAACGGCCTAAATGGTTTGCACCTCAACCTTATCGTTTTCGCTACGCAGTTTGGCCAAGCGCTGGTGCCATTGTACCGTGCCGGCCGGTATCCGCCGGACTCACTCGCCCGGCAGCTTCAGCTTCGCCAGTGCCCTCAGTGCCTCAGGATGCAGCTGCAGCTGGCCGCGGCGGTCGCGTTTGGTCAGCGGCTCGCCGGCCAGCTCGGGGTCGGCATCCAGTGCCGCTGCCGACCGCAGCAGCGCCTCCAGCCGTGAGGCTTTTTCGGCCGCGGCTGCAGAAGGGGCGCCGGCGGCCAGCAGCTGTTCGGCGGCGGCGCGGTCGAAGGGGGCCAGCAGGGTCTCGTTCAGTTCCAGCTTTTCGTTCAGCCGGTCGAGCAGCGTCGCCATATCCGCAAAGGCCTCCTCGCCCAGTTGCTCGCGCATCTGGGCCTCGACCCGTTCGGTGGCGGCGATGGCGTCGCAGATCAGCTGCAGGCCGCGGGCGGTGAACAGCAGCTTTTTCGAGCGGCGATCGCCGGCGTCGGTTTCGCGGCGGACGTAGCCCAGATGTTCCAGTTCCCGCGCGCTGCGCGAGATTGCCGGCACCGTGACCGCATTGTGGGCGGCGATGGCACCGATGCTGCTGCCGTGCAGGTCGATGGCGGTGAGCACCTGGGCAAAGGACATCTGCAGGCCCCTGTGACCCGCGGCGGCGGTCGCGTCCATCAGTGCTTGCTGGGTGCGGCGGGTGATGCCGCCGAGCACGGCAGGCACCACCGGCACCGCCTGTGGCAGTGCGATGCGCTCGCCGCCAATACTGCTGCGGTGCAGCACCAGTAACTGCTGGCCCAGGCGCTTGAGCGCGGCCTTGCCGATCAGCGTCTGCAGCCGCGCTTCCATGGCGCCCATTTCACGCAGAGCGTCGTCGACTAGCTGCCAGCCCTTGTCGGTCAGGCTGAGGATCTTGGCGCGGCCGTCGTGCGGGTCGGCCTCGCGCTGGATATAGCCGGCTTCCTCCAGTGGTCGCAGGGTTTGCAGGCAGAGCTGCTTGCTGACCGCCATCTGCTCGGCCAGTTCGGTCAGCCGCCGCGGTTTGGCCGCAAGCATGGCCATCGGCGCACTGAAACTCATCGCCAGCCGGTGATGTCCGGCCTCGCTCAGCGCCGCCATGGTGCTGCTTTCGATATAGGTGTTCAGCGCGCCTAGCTTGCGTGCGAAGTTGTCGCGGTAGCGCGGCCAGCAGCGCTGCAGCTGGTCTATGGACGGGTAGGGGCGGTCAGGCATGGCTTGATCATATTGTTAACATTGATTTATTAAATATATTGCATGTATATACTTTGTGCGAGCGGACATGCTAGCTTAGAGCCATCATTGCCGTGCTGGTGAGGATGCCAGCAGAGCGGCGATGTCTGAGCAATTTTCATGCAACCCCTGCCGCCATGCGAATCACGGGGAGGCACCAGTCTACTACATTGCCGACCCCGGCTTGTGGTTGCTGCTGGTGGATATGTGGGCCGAGATGAATCACAGGCCGGGCGCGAGGAGAGCTCGCCAGGAGAGCTAAGGTGATGAACTACAATTGGCAGGCCGCCTTGCTGTTTCTGGCGGCGGTGGTGGCGGTCACGGTTATTGGCAAACAGCTGGTGTTTCTCAATGCCGACCTGCGCCGCATGCGCGACCACAACCGCGAACAGGACCGGCTCAAGCTGGCCAGGGCCAAGTATCCGCCGGTGGTGAAGCAGAGCCGCCTGGT
>JBFHRT010000218.1:0-4432 GCA_041591575.1 Spongiibacteraceae bacterium | reverse complement strand
CCCCGCCCCAAGAAATGTGTGGATAAACCGCGCCTACGCCTCGCGCTCGCTGCTGCCTCGCAACAACACTTCCACTGTAGATGCGGATTTATCCGCACAAGCGCTGCAGACAGATTGGGGTGCAAGAATTTCGAGCAAAAAAAAGGCCGGACATTGCGTCCGGCCTTTGGAAAGTTTCTGGCTGAATCTGACTGTCAGACACCACCAGAAGAATTTGGTGGAGCTAGGCGGGATCGAACCGCCGACCTCTTGCATGCCATGCAAGCGCTCTCCCAGCTGAGCTATAGCCCCGTGAAGGTGGTGCGCATATTAAGCATCGAACTCCATCTTGTCAACACTCTAAAACGCATTATTTTTCCTTTGGTATCAATATGTTCAAACAACAGCCAAGATGCTCAAACATCACTCAGTCGGCAGCTGTTCGAAACGCTTTTCCAGCTTTTTCAGCTTCTTCTTGCCGAGCCCGCCCAGCGCGTCGATGGCGTAACGAATCCGCGCTCGGCTCATGTCCGGGCCGAGAATGACCATGGAGTCGAACACCGAGATGGAGGCGGTGCTGCCCGCCACCGCCACGAACAGCGGCGCGATAAAGTCCTTCAGCTTGATCTCCAGCGCATCCGCCAACGCCTTTACCGAGGTAAACACCGCATCGCGCTGCCAGTCGCGCAGCCGCTCCAGCTGCCACAGCGACAGCTGCAGCGCCTCCAGCAATTCCTCACCCTCCAGTTTGAGCCCAGCGAAGTCCTCGGCCTTAAGCGGCAGCATGCCGGAGACGAAGTGCCCTGCCAGCGGCGCCAGGTCGCTCAGCACAGACATCCGCTGCTGGGCATGGGGCAGGATCTGCAGCAAATTGTCGCGGTTGTAGGCCCAGGCCTGCAGTCGGTCCGCCAACTGCTCCAGCGACAGGTCCTCGCGAATCCACGCACCGTTGAGCCAGCTCAACTTCTCGACGTCAAAGATGGGGCCACCCAGGCTTACCCGCTGCACGTCGAAGTTCGCCAGCATATCGGCCAGGGTGAACTTCTCGCGCTCGTCGGGCATAGACCAACCCATGCGCCCCAGGTAATTGAGCAGCGCCTCGGGCAGGTAGCCCATGCGCTGGTAGTAGAGGATGCTGGTGGGGTTCTTGCGCTTGCTCAGCTTGCTCTTGTCGGGGTTGCGCAGCAGCGGCAGGTGGCAAAGCGCCGGCATCTCCCAGCCGAAGTACTGGTACAGCAGCTTGTGCTTGGGCGCCGAATTGATCCACTCCTCGCCGCGCAGCACGTGGGTGATGCCCATCAGGTGATCGTCCACCACGTTGGCCAGGTGGTAGGTGGGCAGGCCGTCGGACTTGAGTAGAATCTGGGCATCGACCTGACCCCAGTCCAGCTCGATGCTGCCGCGCAGCATGTCGTCGATTTCACAGCGGCCCTCTTCCTCGGGCACCACCATGCGCACCACAAACGGGGCGCCGGCCTCGGCGCGGCGGCGCTCCTCGTCTTCCGGCAGCTTCAGGTCAGACGGCTTGAGCGCGGTGTGCTTGCCCTCGGCCTTGCGCTCCTCGCGCAGCGCGTCCAGCTCCTCTGTTGTGCGGTAGCAGCGGAAGGCGTGGCCCTGGGCCAGCAGCTGCTCGGCGTACTCGCGATAAATCTCCGCGCGCTCGCTCTGGCGATACGGGCCGGCGGCGCCACCCACGTCCGGGCCCTCGTCCCACTCCAGCCCCAGCCAGCGCAGCGAATCCAGAATGGCCTGCTCCGATTCCGGCGTGGAGCGAACCTGGTCGGTGTCTTCAATGCGCAGAATGAACTGACCGCCCTGGCTGCGTGCAAAGCAGTAGTTGAACAGGGCGATATAGGCCGTCCCGACGTGGGGATCGCCGGTGGGTGACGGAGCAATACGGGTACGCACGGTCATAATGATTCCTGTGGCCAAAATGCACTAAAATAGCGGCGCATTATACGCCTTCTCAGCAACCACTTGCAGCGCCTTGCCGCCAGCCCAATACCGAGCCCCCAACCAAACCCATGACAAGCCGTACCGCCAGCCCCGCCCCCACCGCCGAGCTCGACCGCCGCTTTTGCGTGGCCCCGATGATGGACTGGTCTGACCGTCACTGCCGCATGTTCTGGCGCCAGCTGACCCGGCGCGCGCTGCTGTACACCGAGATGATCACCACCGGCGCTCTGCTTCATGGCGACCGTGACTATCTGTTGCAATACCAGGACTGCGAGCATCCACTGGCGCTGCAGCTGGGCGGCAGTGAACCGGCAGCTCTGGCCCAGTGCGCAAAGCTGGCACAGCAGTGGCGGTACGACGAAGTGAATCTCAATTGTGGCTGCCCCTCAGACCGGGTTCAGAACGGCGCTTTCGGTGCCTGCCTGATGGCGCGGCCAGCACTGGTGGCCGACTGCGTGGCCGCCATGCGCGACGCCTGCGATCTGCCGGTTACGGTCAAACACCGCACCGGCATCGACGACCGCGACTCCTACGCCGAGCTGGTGGACTTTGTCGGCACCGTGCGCGACGCTGGCTGCACCACCTTTATTGTGCACGCCCGCAAGGCCTGGCTGCAGGGGCTTAGCCCCAAACAGAACCGCGAGATCCCGCCGCTACAATACGAGCTGGTCTACCAACTTAAGCGCGATTTCCCCGAGCTGGAAATCATCATCAACGGCGGCATTCACGGGCTGGACGAGGCTGAAACACACCTGTCACAGGTGGATGGCATTATGATGGGGCGCGCCGCCTACCAGGAGCCTTACGTACTGGCAGCTGTGGACCAGCGCATTTATGGCGAGACAACGGTGCCGCTCGAGCGCCGCGAAGCCATTGAAGGCCTACTGGACTACGTGGACGCGGAGCTGGCGCAGGGAGTCAAGCTCAATCACATCACCCGCCATGTGCTCGGGCTGTTCAACGGCCTGCCCGGTGCCCGCCAGTTCCGCCGCCATCTCAGCGAGCAGGCCCACCGGCCCGGCGCCGGCCGCGCGGTACTGGAAGAGGCTCTGGAGAAAGTAAAGCGCTGAGCTTTTGATCGCCGCGCTTTCCCAATAGAATGGTCTAAAAAGCAAGAGTCGTATGCATGAGCAGTAAACTGGACCAACTGAAACAAATGACCGAGGTGGTGGCCGACACCGGCGACATCGAGGCCATAGCCCGCTTCAAGCCCACCGACGCCACCACCAACCCCTCTCTGCTGCTGAAAGCGGCACAACTGCCCCAGTATCGCCCTCTTGTGGACGGGGTGTTGCAGGACGTGGCCGGGGGGGCGGCCCCGTCCAGTGAGCAGCTGGGCGACGCCTGTGACCGCCTCGCCGTTGCCGCCGGCTGCGAGATCATGAAGCTGGTGCCGGGCCGCGTCTCCACCGAGGTGGATGCCCGCCTATCCTTCAACACCACCGCCACCATCGCCAAAGCCGAAAAGCTGATTGCGTTGTACGAGCAGCGCGGCATCGCCCGCGAGCGAGTGCTGATCAAGATCGCCTCCACCTGGGAGGGCATCCGCGCCGCTGAGCAGCTGGAACAGGCCGGCATCCACTGCAACCTGACGCTGCTGTTTGGTTTCGCCCAGGCCGCCGCCTGCGCCGACGCCGGCGTGACGCTGATTTCGCCCTTTGTCGGCCGCATTCTTGACTGGCACGTGGCCCACGGCAACACCCCCACCTGCGCGGCCGAAGACCCCGGCGTGCAGTCGGTGACCCGCATCTATCACTACTACAAGCAGCACGGCTACCGCACGGTGGTGATGGGCGCCAGCTTCCGCAACACCGGAGAAATCGAGCAGCTGGCCGGCTGTGACCGACTGACCATCAGCCCTGCCCTGCTCGAAGCGCTGAGCGAAGACAGCGGCCCACTGCAGCGCCAGCTAAGCCCCGACGGCAACTTCGAGCCCATCCCCAAACAGCCGCCACGGGAGAGCGAATTCCGCTGGCAGCTCAACGAAGACGCCATGGCCACTGAAAAACTGGCCGAAGGCATCCGCGCCTTCGCCGCCGACCAGCTCAAACTGGAACAGCTGCTGGCCGACTGGAAACGCTGAGATGCTGGCCAAGCTGCGCGACTTCTTCCGCGACAACCTCAGCCCCGAGACTGAGGATGAGCGCCACCACCCGCTACAGGTGGCGGCCGCGGCGCTGCTGATGGAAGTCAGCAAGGCTGATTTTGCCCAGGACAGCGGCGAATACCAGCGCATCGCGCAATTGCTGGAGCAACGCTTCGACGTCGACAACGAGACACTGGATCAATTGATCACTCTGGCGGAATCCGAGTTCCAGCAGAGCAATGCGCTGCACCCCTTTACCCGCCTGATTAACGAACATTACCAGCCCGAGGACAAGTTCCGGCTGTTGGAGGCGCTGTGGCATGTGGCGCTTGAAGACGGGCGTATCGACAAACATGAAGAGCACCTGATCCGCAAGATTGCCGATCTGCTCTACGTGCCGCACCGTGAGTT
>JBFHRT010000217.1:0-4443 GCA_041591575.1 Spongiibacteraceae bacterium | reverse complement strand
CGATGTCGCCGCCGTGGGCCTGGACGATGGATTGGCAAATGCTGAGGCCGACACCCATGCCGCCCTCCTTGGTGCTGGAGAAGGGGGTAAACAGTTCGTCCTCCATGTCCTCGCTGAGACCGCAGCCGCGGTCGATGACGCAGAAACCGGCCACGTCGTTGTTCTGGTAGGTTTTCACCCGCACCCCGCCCAGCGAGGCCGGCGCGTCGCTCATGGCCTCCATGGCGTTGCGAATCAGGTTGAGCGCCACCTGCTGTATCTGCACCTCGTCGGCACACACCGCCGGCAGATCCGGCGCCGGCTCGAAGCTGACGTCGACGCGGTTGATGCGCGCGTCCACTTCCGCCAGCACTACCACACCCTCCATGGTGACGTTGAGGTCGATGGGCTTGTTGCCATCGGCATCGGGCTTGCGGATATAGGTGCGCAGCCGCTCGATGACCTGCGAGGCGCGCCGCGCCTGGCTGACCAGTTTGTCCAACACCTCGGTGAGCTGCTCGCGGTCCAACTGCTCGTTGTCCAGTATCACCTGCGCCACCCGCGCGTAGTTGCTCACCGCGGTCAGCGGCTGGTTGACCTCGTGGGCAATGCCCGCCGCCATTTCGCCGCCGGTGCTGAGACGCTCCATATGCGCCAGGTGCTGGCGCTGGGATTCCAGCTCCTCACGCGCCATTTCCAGCGCGCGCTGGTTGGCCAGCCACTCGGTGATGTCGCGCAGCACCAGCACCGCGCCACTACCCTGGCGCGGCGCGCAGTACATGGCCACCATCAGCGGCTCACCACTGCGGCTGAACAGACGCTGCTGCACGCTGTCAATGGAATCGCCGTCGCGGTAGCGCTGCGCCAGTGCCTTGTCCTGGTCGCCAAACAGCGACAGTCCGAACAGCGACTCGCCTAGTGCATCCGCCGCCGACCAGCCGGTGATGTACTCGGCCTGGGCGTTCATGGAGGTGATAACACCGGCCGCGTCCAGGCCGAATATGCCTTCGCTGACGGAATTGAGAATTTTCTGGTTCTCGTCTTCCAGCTCATCATTGCGCCGCGACAGTTCGCGCTCGAGGCGGTGAATCTTGATATGGGTACGCACCCGCGCCAGCACTTCGTCGGCCTGGAAGGGCTTGGAGATGTAATCCACCGCTCCCAGCGAAAAGCCGTGCACCTTGGCTTCGGTGTCGGTGAGCGCCGACAGAAAGATGATGGCGATATGGGCGGTGCTGTCGTCGGCCTTGAGGCGCTTGCACACTTCGAAGCCGTCCATGCCCGGCATCATAATGTCGAGCAGAATCAGTGAGGGGCGTGCCTTGCGCGCGATCGACAGCGCGGTTTCGCCGTCCTTGGCTGCCAATAGCGTGTAGCCGGTGCCGTCCAGGGTCTTGTACAGCACCTGCAGATTGGTGGGGTTGTCATCGACCAGCAGTATCTGCTCGCCGTTGGCGCTGTCCGCTACCGGCACTTCCATAAGTTCTCCTCTATTGCGCTGCCGACGTTCGCAGCAACAGCTGCAGGCCGTCAAAGTCAAACTGCGACAGCAGCTGCCGCCCCCGGTTCGCGGCATCGCGGCATTCGGGGTGGGACTTGGCCAGGGCATCAAAAGCCGACTCCATGGCGGCGATGTCTCCCACTGACAGCAACTCCAGCAACTTATCTCTCGATGCTTCCGGCAGGGTTACCGCAATGGCGGCAGTCGCTGCGCCACCGCCATTGCTGTGCGCCGCTGCGGCCGACGCCGGCTCCGCGGCCGCCTCCTGCTCACCGTGTTCGGCAATGGTGCGCAGCAATTCCTCGAACTGCACCGGCTTGGCAACGAAGGCATCGGCGCCGGCTTCGCGGGTACGCTCGATGGTCTCGACGCCGGCGCTGGCGGTAACCATAAACACCAGCGTGTCGTGAGTGTCCGGATTGGCCTTGATGGCCCGTGTCGCCTCGATGCCATCCATCTCCGGCATGCGCAGGTCCATCAGCACCAGGTCGGCCGGCGCCGCTTTGAGCAGTTCCAGCACCTCGCGGCCGTTGCAGGCCTCGCGGATCAGCGACACATGCTCCTGCAGCATCCCCACCAGCACTTCGCGGTTGACGGTATTATCGTCGGCGACGATCACCGACAGCTTGGGCGACAGCATTGGCGGCGTCGCTGCCGTTGGCACGGCGGTAACCGCCAGTTCGGCAGCCATATCGCCCCCGACCTCGGTTCCCTCTTCGGCGCCGCGCACCGGCAGCAACACATGGAAGACCGTGCCCTTGTCGACTTCGCTGCTGACAGTGAGCTCGCCGCCCATCGCCTCGCACAGGCGGCGACAGATGGACAACCCCAGACCGGTGCCCTTGCCGTCGTTCTGGTTGACCTGGCGGAAGGGTTCGAAGATTTCCTGCAGCTGCTCGGGCGGAATGCCGATGCCCGAATCGGTGACGGTGAAGTGGACGTACTCGCGCGCGTCGTCCACCACCAGATCCAGTTCGATATAACCGGCGTGAGTGAACTTGACCGCGTTGTCCAGCAGGTTAACCAGAATCTGGCGCAGCTTGACCTCGTCGGTGCGAAAGCGCGCCGGCACGTTGGCGGCGATGTGCTGGCGGTATTCCAGCCCCTTGGCCTCGGCGCGCTGGCGCACGATATCGCTGACACTGGACAGCGCATCGGCCACATTGACCGGGCGGTATTCAATATTGAGGTTGCCGCTCTCGATCTTGGCGAGGTCGAGCACGTCGTTTATCAGGTTGAGCAGGTGCTGGCCGCAGCTCTCGATGGCACCGAGATAATTGCGCGACTTCTCTGGCAGCCCCTGCTGGCGCTGCAACAGCTGCGCGTAACCGAGTACGCCATTGAGCGGTGTGCGCAGCTCATGGCTGACGCTGGACAGGAACTGGCTCTTGGCGTGGTTGGCGTCCTCAGCGGCGATGCGCGCCTCCACCAGCTCCTGCTCCATGCGCTTGCGCTCGCTGATGTCGCTCATGATACCCATGGCGCGCAGCGGTTTGCCGCTGCTGTCGCTCTCTACCACGTCACCGCGAGTCAGTATCCAGTGGTAGTGGCCATCGTTGTCGATGACGCGGAATTCGATGCTGAGACCGGTACTCTGGGTTTCCCAGCTGCCCAGCACCTCGCTCAGCACCTGATAGTCATTGGGGTGGCAGATGCGTTTGAAGGCGCTGATATCGACCTTGTCGTCGCTCTCCGGGTAGCCCAGCTGGCGGTAAAAACCGTCACCCACGCTCATCAGCCCAGTCTGCAGATCCAGGTCCCAGAGGTGATTCTGCGAGGCGTCCAGTGCCAGCTGGAAGCGCCGCTCGCTAAGTTTGAGCGCGCGTTCGGTGGCGCTGCGGGTCTCCACCATGTAGTTGGCGTCTTCGGCCAGGCGCACAAATTCGGCAAAGGGCAGCTCGTCGATCTGAATGCGGGTGGAGCGCTTGCTGGCCTCGGCAAAGAACTCCTGGAAGGTGCTGAACACCTTGGCATTGAGTGCCGCCAGCCGCCGCGCCACCACCGCCGCCACCATCATCAGCCCAAAGGCGATAAAGGCGATGAACATCACGGTCTCGGTGACCCGCTCCTGCAGCGCGCGGCGCTCCTCCTCGATCATGGCATTGAGCTTGTCGAGGAAGAAACCGGACCCGATCACCCAGCCCCAGTCGGTATCGGCGCGAATATAGGACGCCGCCGGCGCTTTCAGATTCTGGTCGCGCCGTGTCCATTGCAGATCCACCAGTTTGCCAGGGGCCTCGCCCTCGTCGTCGATCAGTGACTGCACCACCAGCGCATCGATGCCCGGCAGCGATTGGCCCAGCAGTTCCGGGTTGTAGGAATTCACCAGCTGTTTGCCCTGCAGGTCGGTGACAAACAGCACCGAGCTGTCGGGATCGAAGGGCACCGCACTGAGGCGATCGATGACTTCCTGCTGGATGCGGCGAATCTCATCGCGCACGTACACGCTGGCGCCTACGTACAGGTCCAGCGGTTTGTAGTAGTAAACAAAGCTGAGGTTGCGCTCGGCGCTGGTGCGGCTGGCCGTCTGCTTCTTGAAGCGGAATTCCAGAAAACTCTGTTTTTTGCCGGCGGTGGCTTCCTGAATCTGGCGCGAGAAGGACAACAGGCGGTCGTCGTGGGGCAGGCGCTGGCGGTTCTCGGGATGCAGCGGCGCCAGCAAGGTCTGGTTGTCGCCACTGAGCGCAAAGAAGAAGCCCTTGCCATCGTGAAAGCGCAGCGGCGCCAGTATGTCGCGCACCCGCTCCAAGGTTTCGGTGTCACCGGCACCGCGACCGTACTCCTTGTGCACATTGCCGATCAGCGCCAGCGCGATGGCCACTTCCTGGCGCAATTCCTGGTTCAGGCGTCGCTTCAGTTGCGAGCGCTTGTAGTCGATGTACTCGACCGCCTTGTTAACCTCGCGCCGCAACAGCTCGTGGCGAGACTCGACAAAGGTATCGCGCCAGTTCTGGCTCTGATCG
>JBFHRT010000216.1:0-4480 GCA_041591575.1 Spongiibacteraceae bacterium | reverse complement strand
CGTCAGACCGCTGTTTAGCGTCTCCCGTCTAGCGTCCAGCGAGTGTCACCGGCCCTCGCCGCCGACCCGCACGGCCAGTACATCGCAGCTGGCGCCGTGCAGCACACTGTTGGCCGTGGAACCCAGCAGTAGTGCAAGGCCATGGCGGCCGTGGCTGCCCACCACAATCAGGTCGGCGTCCAGCTCCTCGGCAAGTTGATGGATTTGACTCTCGGGGCGCCCTGCCTTTAAATGCAAGCGCTCTTTGGCGATGTTGTAGCGGTTGGCGTACTGGGCCAGCTGCTGTTCTGCCTGTTCCTGCAGTTGATCCTGTATCCCCGAAAAGTCCATTGGTATATCGCCGCCGTAGGCCAGGCTCAGTGGCTCGACGACGTGAACAATATGCAATTCGGCAATGTGAGCAGCGGCGAGATCGGCGGCGCGATCCAGCACCCCCGGCGATTCGTCCGAGAGGTCTACGGCGGCGACAATCACCTTGTAAGATTCCATAGTTCGCCCTTTAGGCCGCGGAATTTCCTACCATTAAGGTATAAAAATGCACATTCGTCCAGTGCCCCATTCGAGGCTAAGGTAAATCATGCTCTGGTTGATAGCGTTGCTGGTGATCGGCATGGTGCTGGCCCCGGTTATGTGGATCATGCCGACACCAACCCAGCGCCGCCAGACCCGGTTGCGCGATGCCGCCCGCGCCGCCGGCCTGCAAGTGCAGGTTGGGCCGTTGCCACAAACGCGACGGCAGCGGGTGCGCAAGGAGGATACCGAGTTTGGCGTCGGCTACATGCTGCGGTTGCCGCGGCCCAAGCGCGCGCGGCAAGCATGGATAGTGTGGCGGCAACCGGGTGATGACGAGGCAGCACCTGAGCTGTCTGCCGCCGCCCAGGCGGCCTTGGACACTGTGCTCGAGGCCATGCCGGCAGACGTGGTGGCCGTGGAGTACACCGCCATTGGGCTGATTGCGCACTGGCGCGAGCGCGGCAGTGAAGAAGATGTACAGCACATCGGCCAGTTGCTGACACAGCTGGCCAATGCTATGGGAGTTAACCGTGACCAAGAGTCTTGAACTGGCGCCGGGGCGCTATCGGCACTATAAGGGCGGAGAGTACGAAGTTATCGGTGTGGCGCGCCACAGCGAGACTGAGGAAGAGCTGGTGGTGTATCGGCCGCTGTATGGCGAGGGCCGCCTCTGGGTGCGGCCGCTGGCCATGTTTACCGAGAGCGTGGAGCGAGACGGAGCGAGCGTACCGCGCTTCGAAAAACTGGCCGAGGGCTAACAGCGCGGCCCTGCATCGACTTGACCGCTCTGACATGAGGCCGTATATATGTCGCCTCATTCTCAGGGCATACAGCCGCAAAAGCGAGACAACGAAGGAATTCTATGGGCAAAGCACTGGTCATTGTGGAGTCACCCGCCAAAGCCAAGACCATCAACAAGTATCTGGGCTCGGGCTTTGTGGTGAAATCCAGCATCGGTCACATTCGCGATTTGCCCACCAGCGGCAGTGGCCGCGGCAAGCCGGTAGACCCCAAGGAGCGCGCCAAAGCCGCTGCGGCAACGCGCAAGATGTCTCCCGAGGAAAAGGCCGAGCACAAGCGCGTCAAGGCGCGCGAACAGCTGGTCAAGCGCATGGGGGTAGACCCCGAAAATGGCTGGCGGGCGCAGTATGAAATACTGCCCGGCAAGGAAAAAGTGGTCGCCGAGCTGAAAAAACTGGCCGACGACGCCGACGAAATCTACCTGGCGACGGACCTTGACCGCGAAGGAGAGGCCATTGCCTGGCACCTGCGCGAGGCCATTGGTGGCGACCCCAGTCGCTATCGCCGCGTGGTGTTCAACGAGATCACCAAGAAAGCCATCCAGGAAGCCTTCTCACAACCGGCGGAGCTGGATCAGGACCGGGTCAATGCCCAGCAGGCGCGGCGTTTCCTTGATCGCGTGGTGGGTTACATGGTGTCGCCGCTGCTGTGGGCCAAAGTGGCCCGCGGCTTGTCAGCCGGGCGCGTGCAGTCGGTGGCGGTGCGCCTGATCGCCGAGCGTGAGCGCGAAATCCGCGCCTTTATTCCCGAGGAATACTGGCAGTTGCACGCCGACGTGCGCGGCGACAAGGGTGAGCTGCGCCTCGAGGTCAAGAAAGAGCGCGACCAAAACTTTCGACCCAACAGCGAGGCGCAGACCCAAAGTGCTATCGCCGCGCTGCAACAGCAGCCGTTCGTCGTCAGTCAGCGCGAAGACAAGCCGACCAAGTCGCGCCCCAGTGCGCCCTTTATTACCTCGACCCTGCAGCAGGCTGCCAGTACCCGCCTGAACTTCGGCGTTAAAAAGACCATGATGCTGGCGCAGCGGCTGTACGAGGCGGGCTACATCACCTACATGCGTACCGACTCCACCAACCTCAGTGCCGAGGCGGTGGCCGGCTGTCGCGATTTCATTGGCGGGCAGTTTGGTGAGCGCTACCTGCCGGCCGATCCGATCTCCTACAGCAGCAAGGAGGGTGCCCAGGAGGCGCACGAGGCGATTCGCCCGTCGGACGTCAACGTTCGCACGGCCAGCCTGTCGGGCATGGAGCGCGACGCCGAGCGGCTGTACGAATTGATCTGGCGCCAGTTTGTTGCCTGCCAGATGGTGCCGGCGGAATTCACCAGTACCTCCATCGCGGTGAAATCCGGTGATTTCGAGCTGCGCACCCGAGGCCGTGTCGTGCGTTTCGACGGTTACATGCGGGTGATGCCGCCGGTATCCAAGAAAGAAGAAGATCGTGAGCTGCCTGATGTCAAAGTGGGCGACGAGCTGAAACTGCTCAAGCTCGACCCTTCACAGCACTTCACCAAGCCGCCGGCGCGCTTCAGTGAGGCCAGCCTGGTCAAAGAACTGGAAAAACGCGGCATTGGTCGCCCGTCCACTTACGCCTCGATCATCTCTACCATCCAGGATCGTGGCTATGTGCGGGTGGAAGGCCGGCGTTTTTACGCGGAGAAAATGGGCGATATCGTCACCGAGCGCCTGGTAGAAAGCTTCAGTAATCTGCTGGACTACAGTTTCACCGCGCGCATGGAAGAGCTGCTGGACGAGATTGCCACCGGCCAGAAACAGTGGAATCAGGTGCTGGACGATTTCTACGACGATTTCTCCAAGAAGCTTGAGCAAGCGGAGGCCGCCGACGGTGGCATGCGCGCCAATGAGCCCACTAGCACCGATATTCCCTGCCCCCAGTGCGGGCGGCCGATGCAGATTCGTACCGCCAGTACCGGTGTGTTCCTGGGCTGCTCGGGCTATGCGCTGCCGCCCAAGGAGCGCTGCAAGTCGACCATTAACCTGATACCGGGTGATGAGGTCGTGCACGTGGAGGGTGACGAAGAGGAAGAGTCGCGCCTGCTGCGCAGCAAGCATCGCTGTGCCAAGTGCAATACCGCCATGGACAGCTACCTGGTTGACGAAACCCGCAAGCTGCACGTCTGCGGCAATAACCCTGACTGTAGCGGCTTTGAGGTTGAAAAGGGCAGCTACAAGATCAAGGGTTACGACGGCCCGGTCATTGAATGTGACAAGTGCGGCGCCGAAATGCAGCTCAAGACCGGACGCTTCGGCAAGTATTTTGGCTGCACCTCCGAGACCTGCAAGAACACGCGCAAACTGCTGCGCAATGGCGAAGTGGCACCGCCCAAGATGGATCCGGTACAGATGCCGGAGCTGCGCTGTGAAAAGGTGGATGATCACTACGTGTTGCGTGACGGCGCCTCGGGCATGTTCCTGGCCGCCAGTGGCTTCCCGCGCAATCGCGAGACCCGCGCGCCGCTGGTGGCCGAGCTGCTGCCGCACCGCAGCGAGATCGACCCCAAGTACCACTTCCTGCTGGAGGCGCCCACGGAAGACGATCAGGGGCGCAAAACGGTGGTGCGCTATAGCCGCAAAACCAAGGAGCAGTACGTGCAGTCCGAGGAGGACGGCAAGCCCACCGGCTGGGCGGCCTTCTATGAGGGTGGTAAGTGGCAGGTTCGCGAGAAGCGTGCCAAGGCCAAGGCCAAAGCCAAGGCCCCGCGTGCGAAGGCCGCACGCGCCAAGAAGTCTTAGCGGCGGAGCGCATCGTCATGGCGGCGGGTTTTCGTTCCCAGGCTAATCTGCAGTTGCTGCTGGCGGAAAAATTTCTGTCGCAGTGGCGGCGCGGCGGTGACAGCGATGCCTGGGGCGATCTGCTAGCCCAGGCCATGGCCGAGGCGGCGCTATTCCGCCTGCAGCTGGCCTATCGCTGCCATTTGGCTGATCTGCTGGAACAGCAGCAGTTGCCCGGGCGTTTTCAGAGCGCCACCGAGGCGCTGGCCGGTCTCGGCGACCAGCAGTCGCGGGTACCTGAACTCAATGAGCTGCAGGATCGCGAGCACTACGATGACTGGCTGCGGCGGCTGCTGAACCACGAGTTTTTGCCGGAATCGGCGCCGCTGTCTGCGCCTATGAGCAGCGATATGCTGGCCGTGGAGCGCGCCGGCG
>JBFHRT010000215.1:0-4481 GCA_041591575.1 Spongiibacteraceae bacterium | reverse complement strand
ATTGTGCCAGCTGTTCGAAGTTGTGGTGCAGGTACTGGCCGCCCAGGCCGGCGGCGGCCAGCAGGCTCAGGGCCAGCCACAGGCCGTTGCGTCGCGCCGGGGCCGGTGCGTCCCGGTACAGCGCGCGCAGGGCGCGATCGTCGTCATCCGCAGCGGTCTCGGCGACATCGGCCGTCTCGGTTGCGTCGATGCCGTTATCGTCGCTGTCGAATGCCGCCTGTGCGTTAGATTCCGCGTCGACAGCGACTTCTTCGCCGGAAAAGGCATCCGCCGCTTCGCTTTCCGTTACGTATGTGTCGCCCTGGGCTGCAACAGCCTCGGTCTCGATTTCGGTTTCGGTTTCGGGCTCGAGCTCAGAGGCTGGCTCCGGTGTGTATTCGGCTTCCGGCTCCGCTGCGGTTTCGACTGCGGTAGGCGTGTTGGCGCTGGAGTCGGCCTCGGGTCCTGGCTCGGCGGATGTTTCCGCGCCCGTTTCCGTTGCGGGTTCCGGCGCGGACAGGGTTGCGGATTCGGTAGTGGCGTCGGCGTGGGTTTCGGTGTTGGTGTCGGTAGCTGCTGCCAGTTGTTCCGGACTGTTGCCCTGCTGCGCGCCGTCGTTCAGTGCGCCTTCGTCCAGTGCAGCTTCGCCCACGGTTGGCGAGATGCGCCCCTGCTCGTCCATGCGCTCGTCGCGCAGCAGTGCTTCCGCCCAGCTCTCGTCGGCCTCGGGCAGCGGGCTGCCGGTGGCGGGGGCTGCGCTTGCCTCGCGCGGGGGGCGGGCGGCCAGGTCCTCCGCCACTGCCGCGGAGCTGTCGCCAGCCTCGACTTCCACCCAGTTGTCGGTGGCGTCGAAAATTTGCAGGCACGCGCCGCAGCGCACCAGCCCGTGGGCGGTGTCCAGTTGCACCGCGGTCACGTGGAAGGTGGTGTGGCAGTGGGGGCAGCGGGTGACGTGGTCAGTCATTGGCCAGTGGGTTATTGCGCCTTGCGCGTCGCCGGTCTATGGGGGCGACAGTGTAGGCTATTGCGCCGGCGTTGTGGACTGTTTGACGCCGCTGATTCTGAGCCACTCGTCACGGGAATGGCGCTGCAGCTGGTCAAACCACTGACTGTAGCGCTCGCAGATGGCCTCGCCCTGGCTGTCGAGAATGCCCGACAGCGCGATCAGGCCGCCCGCCGGCAGCAGTGCCGCCAGCTGCGGCGCCAGCTCCAGCAGCGGTGCGGCGAGGATATTGGCCACCACCACATCGGCGCGGCTGTCGGCCGGCAGGTCCTCGGGCAGGCAGCAGTGCAGGCGCTCGGCGGCGATGCCGTTGCGCTGGGCATTGTCGGCGGTGGCGGTGAGTGCCTGCGGGTCGTTGTCCACCGCGATTACCCGCTCGGCGCCCAGCAGCAGCGCGGCGATGCCGAGAATGCCGGAGCCGCAGCCGTAGTCGATCACGGTCTTGCCGGTCAGCTCCTGGCGGTCCAGCCACTGCAGGCATAAAAAGGTGGTGGGGTGGGTGCCGGTACCGAAGGCCAGCCCCGGGTCCAGCATCAGGTTGATCGCCTCGGGCTGCTCGGGCTCGCACCAGCTGGGACAGATCCACAGTCGCTCGCCGCAGGCCAGCGGCTGGTAGCGGCTCATCCACTCCCGCTCCCAGTCTTTGTCTTCCAGGATTTCCACCCGGTGCGACGGCAGCTCGCCGAGAATTAGCTCCAGCGCGGCCAGCACGGCGGGCATGGCGGTGTCGGCCTCAAACAGGCCGGTGACGTTGACCAGATCCCACAGCGGGTGCTCGTTGACTCCGGGCTCGAACACCGGCTGGTCGGCGCTGTCTTCCAGGGTGACGGCAGCGGCGCCGGCGGCCAGCAGCGCGTCTTCGCTGTCGCTGGCGTGCTCGCGGGTGGTGTGCAACTGCAGTTGAATCCAGGGCATATGGGCTGGGCTCGGGGTAAAGAAAGAGGGGGCTTATTGTACGCCTTTCGGCGCAGGAGAGGGGAGAAGTCCCGCCGCGGCGTGCTGCCGCGGCGGGGGAGCGAGCATCAGTCTTTCAATTTTTTCTCGAGGTAGTGAATGCTCACGCCGCCCTTGCGGAAGGCGTTGTCGCGTACCAGGTCGCGGTGCAGGTCGATGTTGGTACGGATGCCTTCCACCAGCAGCTCTTCCAGCGCGTGCTGCATGCGGCTCAGGGCCTCGCGGCGGTCGTCACCGTAGGTGATGACCTTGGCGATCATGGAGTCGTAGTAGGGCGGTACGGTGTAGCCGCTGTACAGGTGCGAGTCCATGCGCACGCCCAGGCCGCCGGGGGCGTGGTAGTGCTTGACGGTGCCGGGGCAGGGCATGAAGGTCTTGGGATCCTCGGCATTGATTCGGCACTCGAAGGCGTGGCCGTGGATCTTGATGTCCTTTTGCTGCAGGCTCAGCGGCTCGCCGCCGGCGATGCGCAGCTGCCACTTGATCAGGTCGACGCCGGTGATCATCTCGGTGACCGGGTGCTCCACCTGGATGCGGGTGTTCATCTCGATAAAGAAGAACTCGCCGTTCTCGTACAGGAACTCGAAGGTGCCGGCGCCGCGGTAGTTGATCTTGATGCAGGCATCGACACAGGACTGGGCGACATCGGCCAGTGCCTTGGCGTCCACCCCGGGGGGCGGCGCCTCTTCCAGTACCTTCTGGTGGCGGCGCTGCAGCGAGCAGTCGCGGCCGCCGAGGTGGATGGCGTGGCCCTGGCCGTCGGCCAGTACCTGAATCTCGATGTGGCGCGGATTTTCCAGGAATTTTTCCAGGTATACGGTGCCGTCGCCGAAGGCCGCCTGGGCCTCGGACTGGGTCACGTACACCGCGTTGAGCAGCGCCGCCTCGCTGTGCATCACGCGCATGCCGCGACCGCCGCCACCGGCGGCAGCCTTGATGATCACCGGGTAGCCGATTCTGCGGGCGATCTCCAGGGTGCGGTCGGTGTCGTCGGTGAGGGGGCCGTCGGAGCCCGGTACGGTGGGCACGCCGGCCGCTTTCATGGCCTTGATGGCCGACACCTTGTCACCCATCATGCGGATGACGTCGGCCTTGGGGCCGATAAAGGTGAAGCCGCTGTTCTCTACCTGCTCGGCAAAGTCGGCGTTCTCCGCCAAAAAGCCGTAGCCGGGGTGGATGCCGACCGAGTCGGTGACCTCGGCGGCGGAGATGATGGCCGGGCGGTTGAGGTAGCTGTCGGTGGACGGCGCCGGGCCGATGCACACCGACTCGTCAGCCAGGCGCACGTGCATCAGGTCGCGGTCGGCCTGGGAGTGCACGGCCACGGTCTTGATGCCCATTTCCTTGCAGGCGCGCAGAATGCGCAGGGCAATTTCGCCGCGATTGGCGATCAGTACTTTTTCCAGCATGGGTGGTGATCCCTCTTATCCTGTGTTCGTTGACCCGAAGTGTTTGGCTCAAACGATGGTGATAAGAGGTTGGTCGAACTCAACCGGCTGCGCGTTGTCGACCAGGATGGCTTCGACCACGCCGGACTTGTCGGCCTCGATCTGGTTCATCATTTTCATGGCCTCGACAATGCATACCACATCGCCTGCCTTGACGTGCTGGCCTACTTCCACAAACGAGGGGGAGCCGGGGGAGGGGGCGCGGTAGAAAGTGCCCACCATCGGCGATTTGATCAGGTGGCCTGCGGGCTGGGCGGCAGCGCCGTCCTCCTGGGCGGGGGCAGCCGGAGCGGGCGCGGCGGCGGGCTGCGGGGCTACCGCGGCGGCCATCGGCGCCATCATCGGGGCGGCGGCGACGCTGTTGGCGTTGCGGCTGATGCGTACCGACTCTTCGCCCTCTTTAATCTCGATTTCGTCGATGTTGGACTCTTCGAGCAGTTCAATCAGTTTTTTAACTTTGCGGATATCCATGGTTCGCTCTCTTTTTAAGTCTCAGGATTGCAGTCGATTGATCGCCGCCTGCAGTGCCAGCTGGTAGCCGTCGGGCCCTAGCCCGACAATCACGCCGGCAGCGATGTCAGAAAAATAGGAGTGGTGGCGGAAGGCCTCGCGCGCGTGCACGTTGGACAGGTGCACCTCGATAAAGGGGATGGCGGTGGCCAGCAGGGCGTCGCGCAGGGCGATGCTGGTGTGGGTGAATGCCGCGGGGTTGAAGATGATGAAATTGATGCCTTCGCGCTGGGCGTCGTGAATGCGCTCGATCAGCTCGTACTCGGCATTGCTCTGCAGGCACTGCAGGTGGTGGCCGGCGGCGGTGGCGCTCGCCTGCAGCCGGCTATTGATGTCGTCCAGCGTGTGGTGGCCGTACTGCGCCGGCTCGCGGGTGCCCAGTAAATTCAAATTGGGGCCGTGAAGTACCAGAATTGACGCCATAATCGGAGAAGTCCGCGGTTTCTTCGAATTTTTGGCGATTGTGCCTGAATTGTACGGGGGAGTCCAACCGATTTGGTAATTTTTACAGATCTCTGCAAAGTCCCGGCTAGTTTTCAGAAGTTAGCCGGGATATTGCCGAAGTTAGTGTTTTCAGTGTTAACACT
>JBFHRT010000214.1:0-4497 GCA_041591575.1 Spongiibacteraceae bacterium | reverse complement strand
GCCGTTGCCGCCATGTTCGAAGGCATTTCGCAGCAGGTTGCTGAGAATGATCTTGAGAAAGGGCTGCTCGATATCCAGCTCGGCGTCAACGCTTACCTTGGTGCTCACCCGCAGACTGTCGTCGACCAGTAGCGGCCGGTGGGCATCGATAACGGATTCAATCAGCGGCGCCACCCGAATGCGACTGCGGCCGACGCCGCTGCCCTCGGCCCGCGCCAGCCACAGCAGCGCCTCCGTGAGTTCGCGCATGTCTTCAGCAGCGCGGCGGATATCGGCCAGTGGCCGCTCGACATCATGGCGGCCGCGCGCCCGGCGCTGGTCCACCACATCCAGCGCCGAGCCGATCACCGCAATGGGCGTGCGCAGCTCGTGGCTGGCGCTGCGCAGAAAGCGCTTCTCGCGCTGGTGGTAATCGTGAATGCGGCCCAGCGAGCGCTGCAGCACCCGCGCCACCTCGCCAATCTCGTTGCGCTGCTCGGCGATGGGGTAGTGCCGCTCCGGTCTCTGTTCGTCGATCCGCGCCGCCATAGTGCTCAGTGCGCCCAGCGGCTTCAGCACCACCGCCGCCAGCCGGCGGGCCAGCAGCACAATGATCAGTAGCGCCGCTACCAGGGTCTGCGCGATCAGCCACAGCAGTTTGCGCTGGCGGGTCTGGTGGTAGTAGTCGGCCGGCGTGGCACTGTAGTAGACATAGATCGGGCGGCCGTCAGCCGTGCGGTGACGCAGGAAAAAGTAGATGCAATCCGGTCGGCCGGTGAGCAGATGCGGCGAAAACTGCCGGTGTGGCACGGCGCTTTGACTTTGATTAGGGTAGTCATAGCGCACCAGCATCTCGTTGTCCGCATGAGTCTCGACCGGAAACCGGGCCAGCACCTCTGCGGGCACCTGATCCAGGCCGATCCACACCCGCAGCCGGTCGCGACCGCTATCGCTATCGCCACTATTCGTCACCCGACCTGCTGCCACATCTTCTGCTACATTCACAAAACTCAGCTTGGTAGCATCCTCCATACCCCAGAAATAGGCGCTGATCACCCCGGCGCCGCCGCCCAGCACCAGCAATAAACCAAACAGCAGCAGTTCCCGATGAAAGCGGTAGCGAATACTCTGGCGTTTCATCTCAGGCCCTCAGTGCCACGCCGACATGGCGCAGGGTGTGCAGCAGCGGCTTGTCGAAGGGTTTGTCGATGGCCTTGCGCAGCTGGTAGAGATGGGAGCGCAGGGCGTCGGAGTCGGGCACCGCATCGCCCCACACCGCGCTCTCCAGCGCCTCGCGACTGAGCACCGCGGGGCTGGCGCGCATCAGTGTCACCAGCAGAGTCCAGCAGCTGGGGTTGAGTTGAATGGGCTGGCCGGCGCGTTCGGCCAGGTGCGCGCGCAGATCGGCGCGCAGATCGCCCACTTCCAGCACCTGTTCGGGTTCATTGCGCCGCTTGTTGAGGGCGCGCAGCCGCGCCACCAGTTCCGGCAGTGCAAAGGGCTTGACCAGATAGTCGTCAGCGCCCGCGTCGAAGCCCTCCAGCTTGTCGTCCAGGGCATCGCGCGCGGTGAGCATCAGCACCGGGGTACTCACCCCCTCTGCTCGCAACTGGTTGCACAGCGTCAGTCCGTCCAGGCCGGGCAGCATCAGGTCCAGCACAATGGCGTCGAAGGTCTGCGAGCGGGCCAGCGCCAGGCCGTGGTCGCCGCGCTCGGCATAGTCGCAGTCAAAACCCTCGGCCTCCAGAAACTCGATCATATTGGCGGCCAGCTGTCGGTTGTCTTCCACCAGCAGTAGCAGCATTCCCTCGCTCCCTTTATTTGTCCGGCTCAGTATAGCGCGGAGCCTGCCGGCCATTTCACCTGAGCTTCACGCAGCGGCGACGCTGCCTTCACGGCGACTCCGCTAGCTTGGCCACACGTTCACCGGAAAGGGAGTTACCGCGATGAAAGATCTACTACTGGTTATCAGCGTGCTGCTGTGCAGCGGACAGTCACAGGCCGGCTGCAGCACCTGGGACAAGCTGGGGGGCACACTGCCACCGCGCGTCGACGGCCAACGCGCCAGCTATCAACAAATGATGCAGGCACAGCAGCGCACCCAGGCCTATATTCGCGAGCTGGAGAGCGTGATTGTCCACTGTCGCCCCGACGACATTCAGCACAACACACTGGTCGATAGCATGGAACGGGCGGCGGCGCGCTACAACCGGCAACTGGCGGTCTACCAGCAGCGGCGCGCGACAGAGACCAACATTGCGCAGGCGCGATAGTCAGCACGGCGTTACCCCCATATGGGGGTGGGCTCAGCACTGGCACGCCGCTACCATCGCCGACACGCAATTCGTTTAGGGACTCGGCAAGATGAAACAGGCTGTGGTGGCGGCTTTGCTGCTGGCAGGCGTATCACTGGGCAGTTCGGCGCAGCCGGCACAGGACAACCCCGTCTTAGAGGTCGGCACTAGCCGCGGCGAGCGCTGCGGCAAATCCAGCTCCTTTGAGGTCGACCTGAAAAACCGTTCCGATCAAAGCATCGCCCTGCGCGTGTGCGTGGAGCGCAGCGACGTCAGTGATGAGCGCAAGCGCTGGAGCTGCGGCCTGAACTCGCGTTTGAAACCACAGCAGACCATGAACAGCTTCACCTGCGCCGGCACCGGTCGCTACCACTACTGGTGGGGGCGACCCGGTCACGGCAACGTCTACCCCGACCCCGGCGAACCCTCCGGCCCTGCTTGGAGCGCGCGCATCAAATGCCCGGACGACAGCAAGGTGCTGTACCAGTTCGAGGTCAGCCACCCGGCGGTGACCAAGGTGCGCACCTCACGCGGGGTCAATATCACGGTCAGGAACCGCAAGGTGAAGGGCGAGGAGCGCTGGATCATCGACTACAACTATCTCGGCGAGCTGGTCTGCGGCAGCTCCCTCAGCGAGGGCAGCGCCATCGACCGTCTGAATCGCTATATCAAGCGCGAATTTGAAAAAGCCTACCTGCACGACTGCATGGAAAAAGGCCACAGCAAGGAACACTGCCGCAGCCAGATGCATTATCGCCGCAATGTTGGCCCCGGCGTGCGTGGCTGAACAGGCAGCGTCATTGCGCACACCAAGGAAACGCAGATCCGCATCACCGTCCCACCGTCATTGCGAGCCGCCACAGGCGGCGCGGCAATCTCGTCCAGTATGGCAGTGGCCACAGGGAGATCGCCGCGTCGCTAGGCTCCTCGCGATGACGGATTCCGCGAAACGCGATGGGGCTGCGATGACGAGCTGGGGCAGCAAGGCCTAATCCTCACCACCAAGAATCGCTGCCACCTCATCGGCCAACGCTGCCGCCAAGCGCGCATGCTGTTCCGCATCCAGATGCACCCCGTCCACCTGGCTGGAGGGCGTCACTGTCCCCGCATCCAGAAAATAACAATCCAGCTCTGCCGCCAGCTCACGATAGGCCTGGGCGAGACCCGCGCACTTGGCCTCGCCGCCGGCGAACTTGGGCGCAATCGGCCCCTTGGGCGTTGCAATGGGCGGCGGTGCCACAATCAGAATCGGCGGCACAGACATGCCCGGTTCGATCGGCGCGCGGCGCACCGCCGCCACCAATGCTGCCATGCCCTGAGTCGCGTGCCAGGCATTGTGGGGATGCATGGACTGAAAATCATTGGTACCCAGCATCAGGATCACCAGCGCCAGCGGCGAGTGCATCTCTACGACCTGCTCCAGCCCTAGCAAGCCATTGCGCCCGGGCTTGAAGGGATCGTCCCAGGCTGTGCGCCGACCGTTGAGACAGTCTTCGATCACCCGCACCGTCAAGCCACCGGCGTTCACATGATTTTCCATGGCACCGGGCCAGCGCTGATCAAAGGGCAGGCGCCGGCGGGTGGTGGGGATAATGCCCCAGGTGAGGGAATCCGAATAAACCAGTATCTGTTGCACAAACGACTCCTTGCTTTAAGTATCGAGCTAAAGCCATTCGGTGCGCATGGCGCACCCTACATTAACTTCTGCTTCGCCCCCGAAATCGCAGGTGGCACCCCGGGGCCCCTGCCGCTGGCCGAGTGGAGGGATTGGCGTAGGGAAAATCGGCCATGGATGGCCGATTTAGGCTCGCCGAGACAGGACGTCTCGTCGAGCCGGCCCGTTTAAGCCAAGCCCGGAGGGAGGGGACCCGAAGGGCCAGTGGCCGGGGTGCCCTTTTTCTTGGTTACTTCTTTTTTGGGCAAGCAAAAAGAAGTGACTCGCCCCTCAGGGCGAAATGACAACGAGCCGCCGCAGGCGGCACGGCAATCTCGTCCAGTAGGGCAGTGACCGGAGGGAGATCGCCGCGTCGCAAAAAACGCTCCTCGCGATGACGGAGTAGCGTCACCTCGACTCAGCCTACGCAGCCCAGGCCAGCGCCACCACCGTAAACATCCCCAGCAGCGCCAACGCGCCAATCGCGAAGGCGATGGAGCGCGGCAGCATCAGATTGCCGTAGTAAAAACCCATATGGGCAACGCGACACAACAGATAGACCAGCGCCAG
>JBFHRT010000213.1:0-4515 GCA_041591575.1 Spongiibacteraceae bacterium | reverse complement strand
GCTGCGCGGCGCCGGCTTTGCCAGCGTCGATGTCTGGTTCCAGTGCTTCAACTTCGCCTCGCTCGTCGCCATCAAATGATCGACTTCCAGCCCTTTCTCGACCGCCTGGCCGCGGCCGGCTTCGACGACTGGGCGGCGCTGCTGCCCGCCGACATCGCCCCCGGCATGTGCGAGCAGCGCTACGGCGACCTGCCGCGCTGGCGCCAGGCACTGGCGGCACTGCCGCCGCTGAGCGTTGACCAGATCGAACTCAACAGCTCAGCAGTCGGCGTGCGCGGCGCAGCCAGCAGCGAGCAGCAGCAACAGCTGCGCGAGGCGCTGATGGGCCTGCACCCCTGGCGCAAGGGCCCCTTCGATCTGTTTGGCGTGCACATCGACACCGAGTGGCGCTCAGACTGGAAATGGCAGCGCCTGGCCGAGCATATCCAGCCGCTGGCCGGACGCAAGGTGCTGGATGTGGGCTGCGGCAGCGGCTACCACTGCTGGCGCATGCGCGGTGCCGGCGCCGAGCTGGTGGCAGGCATCGACCCCAGCCCGCTGTTCGTGCTGCAGTTTTTTGCGCTGCAGCACTTTATCCGCGACCCCGCTGTCGGTGTGCTGCCGGTGGGCATCGAGAAACTGCCGGAAAAACTGCGCCGCTTCGACACGGCGTTTTCCATGGGCGTGCTCTACCACCGGCGCTCGCCACTGGATCACCTGCTGCAGCTGCGCGAGGCGCTGCGCCCCGGTGGCGAGCTGGTGCTGGAAACGCTGGTGGTTGAGGGAGAGGAGGGCTACAGCCTGGTGCCCGCAGGCCGCTATGCGCGCATGGGCAACGTCTGGTTTCTACCGAGCTGCGCCACCCTCGAGGCCTGGTTGCGCAAAGTGGGTTTTCGCAACCCGCGCGTGGTCGATGTCAATCAGACCAGCACTGAGGAACAGCGCAGCACCGAGTGGATGCGCTTTCACTCGCTGGCCAACTTCCTGGATCCCGAGGACGCCAATCGCAGCATCGAGGGTTACCCGGCGCCGCGGCGCGCGGTTGTGCTGGCCGAGGCGCCGTAGCTTACTCTCAATCAAGCCGGGCGCTGACCTGCGCACAGCACGTCGGTGATCAACTCGGTATCCATATACTCTTTCAGCTGCAATACCAATCCGTCGCGAAACTCGAACAGAAAATGGTAGAAATTGTGGTAGTGGCGGCCCGAGACATGCATACCGTCAGATTCCGCCTCCACCGCCACCCGCTCGCCCTCGGCGGTCATTGCGGTGATGCTGAAACGCAGCCCCTGGGGAAAGGCCTCCAGCACGGCGCCGGCGCCGGCGACGATCTGCTCGCGGCTGAGGGTGCCCGAAATCAAGGTGTTTCCCGAGGTCCAGCAACGGCCCTCGGGGTGATAGGCGGCAGCTATGCGCTCGGCGTCGGCGGCGTTGAGCGCGTCGAAGAAATCCCGCACCCGCTGTTTGTTGTTATCCGCAATTGTGCTCAAAACTTGACCTGGCTCACAAAATCGGCGTTAAATTGACCGGCAAAATAATGAAAGTTGCCGGCTACTGGATTATTTTACGTAACCATATAAGAAGACTTTTCTGGCGACAACCAATCTGGCCCTAACCAGTCACGTCGCCCCCACGGGGTACCAGGTATGCACAATGCACAGGGACATGCATTGCTGGAGTCCTGCCGTTCTTTCGCCGTCGAATGGGCTCAGGAGCAATTCTCTCGTTATCTTCAGCAACTGCAACAGGTGCTGCTGCGTGGTGCCATGGATGCCACCCACGACGCAGAACAACTGCATCTGCACAAATGCCAGCGCCGCTTGGCGCGTCACGCCCAGGACTGCCGCCAGCACTTCTTGCAGTCGCTGCAGCAGCAGCTCGCCAAGCAGCAACCCGACCGCGACAGCCCTCCCGACTATACCGAGGCCAGCCACCGCGCGCTGAGCGCCCTGCTGCAACAGCACTGTGGCGCCCCGGGCCTGGCTCTGGGCGAACGCCTGGCCGTGCGCCGCTTTGTCAGTTGTTGCTACCGCGCACTGCAGCTGCTGGAATTTGAAGGGCGCACGGAAGCCTTTGCACTGGGTATCTTTCAGCAACAATTCGGCAACTCCCTGGAGGGACTGTACCGCGAGCTAACCGTACGGGTGGAGAGCACCGTCGCCGCGGGCAAACACTCGGCACTGGCATCCTGGGTCAGCCACGTGCGCCAACAGCTGGAAGACCAGAGCCTCAGCGCCGCCAACCGCTCACTGGCGCGGGCGCGCCTCAAACTGCTGCGCCGGCAGCTGGAGCTGAACCCGCCGGTCTCAGCCAGTGCGCTGTCTGAACGCTGGAACAACCCCTACCCCGAGGAACACTGCCGCGCCGAACTCAGCGACCGCCAGCTGATGGACGAGGCCAACGAGCTTTTTCAGCCGCTGCGCGGCAACCCGACACTGCCCGATGACGTGCGCCTGCTGGTCAACCGCCTGCACCCCATCATCATCGAGACCGCACTGACCGACAGACAGCTGTTCCTCAACCCCTTGCACCCGGCCCGGCAGCTGCTCGACCACCTGATCGCCACCGTTAAACACTGGCCCCGCAACAACGCCGCGGGGCGGCAGCAACTGCTCACCACCCTCGGCGAGCTGGCCGAACGCGCCGCACGACGCTTCAAGGGTAATCCCGAGTTGTTCCTGGAGCTGAACCGAGACTTCGCCGCTCACTGCGAGCGCCACGCCATTGCTGCCGCCGACGCTGAGGGCAGCGCCGAGCCCTCGCAAGTGCGCGAGCACATCAGTCGCCTATTGGACCAGAAAACCGCCGGCGGCGACTACGCACCGGCGGTGCTGCGACTGCTCGACTACTGGCGCCAGGTAATTCTGCACCACTGGGCCCGCTGTGGCGCCGACAGCGATGCCTACCGCCAGGCCGTGGCCAGGGTGGACGACTTTCTCTGGTACGTGCGCCCCCACCCCAACTGGGATGACAAGAAGCGCGCTCGCGACATGGGTCCGCAGCTGGAGCAGGCTATACGCGAGGGCTTTGCTGACATTGGCGAAAGCGACAGCCGCGCCAGCGAGCACGTGGCGGCCCTGCACAAGCTGTGGCAGCGCGCCAGCCTGGCAGGGACAGCGACCGCCGCCGCCAGCGCCGTCGAATAGCGCCGCCCCTCACCAGCCCGACCGCTACATTCGCCGCGCGAATGCGAGTATAATGCGCCGCCCGGCCGGTCCGCCGGGCGCGGCCCGGTGCCGCTATCCAACTGCAATACCGCCAGCGAAAAGGGGAGGCAGCCTTGCTACTCAATCAGGCCTCAGCAGAACAATTGCGCGCATGGGAATCCGAGCTCGCGCAGCAGTATCAGACGTTTCAGCAATCCGGCCTCAAGCTCGACCTGACGCGCGGCAAACCCTGCGCCGAGCAGCTCGCGCTGTCTGAGTCGCTGGACGGCATTCTGGGCGGCGACTTCACCGACGCTAAGGGCACCGACCTGCGCAACTACGGCGGCCTGGAAGGCATCCCCGAAGCCCGCGCCCTGTTCGCGCCGGTGCTGGGCGTGCACCCTGAAGAAATTGTGATCGGCGGCAACTCCAGCCTCACGCTGATGTACTTCTGCGCCCTGTTCGCGCTCAACAACGGCGTCGACGGCGCCGACAGCGCCTGGCGCCGCGAGGGCCAGATCAAGTTCCTGGCACCGGTGCCCGGTTACGACCGCCACTTCGGCGTCTGCGAGCACCTGGGCATCGAGCTGATTCCGGTGGCCATGAACGACGACGGCCCCGACATGGATCAGGTCGAGGCACTGCTCAAGGCCGACCCACAGATCAAGGGCATCTGGTGTGTGCCGCGCTTCAGCAACCCCACCGGCACCGTCTACTCCGACGCCGTGGTGCGGCGCATGGCCGGCCTGGCCAAGATCGCCGGCGCCAACTTCCGCATTTTCTGGGACAACGCCTACGCGGTGCACACCCTGGACGACAGCGCCCCGGCACTGGCCAACCTGATGGACTACTGTCGCGAGGCCGGCACCGAAGACAGCGCCTACCTGTTCGGCTCCACCTCCAAGATCACCTTCGCCGGCGCCGGTGTCGGTTTTGTCGGCATGTCTGAGCGCAACCTGAAGGTATTTACCGGCCACCTGGGCATGTGCCAGATCGGTCCCGACAAACTCAACCAGCTGCGCCACGTGCGCTTCCTCAAGGATGCCGGCGGCCTCGACGCACTGATGGCCAAGCACGCCGCACTGCTCAAGCCGCGCTTCGACGCCGTGCTCAGCGCCCTCGACGAACATCTGGCCGACACCGGCATGGGCAGCTGGAACGCACCTCAGGGTGGCTACTTCGTCTCCTTCGACACCCTGCCCGGCCTGGCCAAGGAAGTGGTGGCCCTGGCTGCCGACGCCGGCGTTAAACTGACTCCGGCCGGTGCCACCTTCCCCTATGGCAACGACCCCGAGGACAAAAACATCCGCCTCGCCCCCAGCTTCCCCAGCGTGGCTGAGATCGAGGGCGCGATGCAGGTGTTTGTCACCTGCGTGAAGCTGGCTTCAGT
>JBFHRT010000212.1:0-4523 GCA_041591575.1 Spongiibacteraceae bacterium | reverse complement strand
GCCTTCAGCAACTTGTGGTTTCTGCCGCCAGTGCCGGCACCCTGATCGCTGCCGCGTGAGGACATATCATGACTGACACCCGAATCGCTGCAATATGGTTACTGCTGGCCGCGACGCTGACACTGCCGGCCTGTGGTCGCGACGAAGATCGCAGTGCAAAACCGCCGCCTCCGATCGCCGCGCCGGCGGCGCCCGCGCCCTGTACGTTTCAGTTGCCGCAGGCGCCGGAGCCGCCACCGGCCAACTTTGACTGGCGCCCGCTGGCGCAAGACTGGTGTGACCAGCTCGCCGCTTGTGGCTTCAGTCTATCCGACTGCGTAGATCGCTTCGTCGCCATTGCGCAAAACCCGGCAGCGGGCAGCGCCGCCGCGGCGCCTGGCACCGCCGAGGAAAACGCCACCGTAGAACTGGCCTGTGAAGACTCGGAGGAGTATCACGCTGGCACAGTGAGCTGCGGTGGAGAAATGCAGCAACAGCGCGCTGCAGACCGGCCCGGTTGAAACGGCGCGACGGCAGCGCCACTGCCTTTCGGCGCGTGTCAGGGCCGTGGCTGCGGCCCCAACCCCATGCGTTTGCGCTGCGCGTTGATGGATGACAGCGGGCGTATATAGGAAGTCTGAGGCCCGGTGCACACAACGCAACGGTGAAGGGGGCGCCGCAATGCCATTAACTTAAGGTGCTCCCTGCGATTTTTATCTTATCGATTGTGGTGCCGACCTCTGTTGTAGGCCGGAATAAGCGTGTTTTTGCGTTTCCGGCGAACGTCCGCATGGCCACAGCACTCGCTGCGCTCGCGGGCCACTCTGACGCAAGCTTATGCGGACCTACGTCGCTAAGTTAATGGCATTGGGGGGCGCCGTGTGCAGCGCAATGGCGAGGAGATATCCCCGTCATCGCGAGCCGCGCAGTTTGCGGCGTGGCGATCTTCATCCGCTCACTGCCAATCTGGGGGAGATTGCCGCGGAGCCTTCGGCTCCTCGCCATGACGGCGTATTCGCGTTAGCGGGTGCTGATGGCGGCTACGGTTGCTACGCTAGTTTCCGATTTCCGAATAGTTTGCGATAACCTCCGCAGACTGACATCCCCACAACAAGGATAACAACCATGAGCCTAATCGCATTGGGCGTCGCGCTGTGGAGCGCGGTGCATTTCTTTCCGGCACTGGCACCGCGGGCGCGCGGCAAACTGATCGATCGGCTGGGCCAGTGGACCTACCAGGGACTGTTCTCCGCGGGCGTGATTGCGGCGCTGCTGTGCATGGTGCTGGGCTGGCGCAGCGCCGAGGTAGTGACCGTGTACCAGCCTGCCGCCGGCATGGCGACGCTGACCTCGGCGCTGATGGCGCTGGCCGCGGTGCTGTTTATCAGTGCCCGCGCGCCCACCGATATCAGGCGGGCACTGCGCCACCCGCAGCTGGGCAGCATCGTGCTGTGGGCGCTGGCGCATCTGCTGTCCAATGGTGATTCGCGCTCGCTGCTGCTGTTTGGCGGGCTCGGCCTGTGGGCGCTGCTGGAAATGGGCTTGATCAGCCGCCGCGAAGGCGCTTGGCAGAAGCCGGCGCCGGCGGGGGTAGTGCGCACCGTTATTTCGATGTGCATCGGCCTGGCATTGTGGTTGGTGCTGGCCTTCGCCCACCCGTGGTTGGCCGGCGTGCCGGTGCTGCGCGGCTGAGCCGCGTCGCCGCCTGTCACCGGCTGGGTTAGCGGCGCTCGCGATTAGCCAAAGGGCACGACATTGTCTGTCCGCTGTGGCGGGCTGCTCTCCAGTGGCAGCGTCAGGGTAAAGCGGCTGCCGCGCCCCGGCTCTGAGAGGCAGTGGATCTTGCCGCCCAGGCGCTGCACCACCAGGTTGTAGACGATATTCATGCCAAGGCCGGTGCCACCGCGGTTGCGCCGGGTGGTGAAGAAGGGTTGGTAAATCTTTTCCTGCACCTCGGGCGGCATGCCCAGCCCGTTGTCGCTGACGCTGAGCAACAGGCTGCCGTCCTGGCGTAGCGCGGCGATGCTGATTTCCCCGGCCTGCCCTTCGGCAAAGGCGTGCAGGTAGGCATTGATGATCAGGTTGGTGAGAATCTGGGCCAGTGCGCCGGGCTCGATCATCAGTTCGATGTCGGCGGGAATATCGGCGACCACCGTCACCGGCGACTGTTTGAATTTGGGCTGGATGGTGACCAGTACGTTGTTTACGTAGTCGGCCAGGTTGATGCGCCGCTTTTCCTCCAGGCTCTGGTCCACCGACACCTGCTTGAAGCTGCTGACCAGCTCCGACACCCGGTTGAGGTTGGAAAACACCAGGCGCAGGCCATTTTCAATGCCGTCGAGGTAACGCTGGAAGCTTTTGCGTGACAGTTGCTCGTGCTGATAGTCCTCGCTGAGCTTTTCGATTTCCGCCTGGGCGTGGGTGGAGGCAGTGATAGCCACTCCCAGCGGTGTGTTGATCTCGTGAGCGACACTGGCCACCAGGCTGCCCAGCGCCGAGAATTTCTCCGATTCCACCAGTTGCTCGCGGGTTTCCTTTAGCTCGGCGATGGTGTCGCGGTATTCGGCATTGCGGCGACTGAGGTCGGCGGTCTTGCGCTCGATCTCTTGCTGCAGCTGCTCCAGCCAGGCCCGCTGCAATCGGTTGCGAACCCGGGAGTGATAGATCAGCAGTGCGATCAGCGCGATGAAGGCACTCAGGGCCAGTGCGGTAAGGAGGCGGTTGCGGCTGTCCAGCTGGTCGACGATTTGCGCGGTGCGAGCCTCCATCTTTTCATAGAAGCTGTTGATGTAGCTCATGATGCGCGCCTTGGCGAGAAAGTATTCGGGGCTGTGCAGCAGTCGCTGAGCGAGGGCGCGATCGGGCGGGGCTGTGGTGCTGTAGTGGCCTTCGTCGTCCAGGAAGCGGCCTTCGACGGCGTTGAAGGCACGATTTTCCATTGCGGTGAGGGCATCGGACTCGGCCTTGGCGAGACGCAGCAGTGCCAGTTCCTGTTCGGAAATGCCCGCCGCCACCATCAGTTCGTCCAGCGCCCGCGCTTCGCCCAGGGCTGAGGGCTGGAAGCCCACCAGCAGCAGGTCCCAGTACACCCGGTGATAGTTCTCGGGACGCGGTGCCAGGCCGTCGCGAATGGCGACAATCTGCTGAAAATAGTCCTTAAAACGCGGCTCGCCAGTGGCGGCGTAGGCGCGGGCCATCATGGTGAGCGAGTCGGAGCTGAGGCGCAGCTGTTCGGTGAGTTTATAGGCCTGGTAGCGATTGTCCTCGGCTTCGCGCAGCTGCTGGTGACTGTTGTAGGACAGCGCCGACAGCAACACCGCGGCAATGCCCATCACCAGGGCGATGAGGCTGGTGATGCGCAGTCGCTGCAGTTCGCGATCGGCATTCATTGCGGGTTCTCGAATCAGGCCGAAGTGTCGCTTACTTGGCATCCTGACAGTAAAGCGCTCGCCGGCCGGGCTGTCTAGCCACCGTCCTGGCTGCGCAGAGCTGCCGCCAGTACCCGTACCGCCTCGTCGCTGACCGCTTCCATGTCGGCGCGATCGAGGTAAATGCCGTCGATCAAGAGCCGACACAGGCCGTGCAGTGTCGCCCAGCTGGCCTGAGCCAGGCGCAGCGGCTGGCTGCCCGGTGGCAGCTTGGCGCCGGCAGTGAGTGCGGCGATGTAGTCGCTGTAGCGGCGAAAGCTGCGGTAGGCGATGTCCTTGAGCTCGGGCTCGGGCGCGCCAGCCTTCCAGATGCTGCGGCCGAACATCAGTTCGTACAGTTCGGGGTTGTCGCTGGCGAAACTCAGGTAGCGGCGCACAAAGGCGCGCAGCTCGCCGCCGGCCGCAGCCTCGGCAATCAGCGCCTCCAGCTCGGCAAAGCCCTCGGCGGCGAGCGCGCACAGCAGCGCGTTCTTGTCGGCGAAATGGTGATAGGGCGCAGTGCGCGACACGCCGGCGCGCTCGGCCAGCTTGCGCAGCGACAGCCCCTCGATGCCCTCGCTGCGCAGCAGGGCCGTAGCCTCGCGCAATAGCGTGGCGCGCAGGTCGCCGTGGTGGTAGGGCTGGGTGGAGGCGGCTTTGCCGCGGCCGGGCGGAACAGTACGGGATGCAGTCATGGGGCTATTGTTGAGTGGAAACTTGACACTGTCAAGATTGGCGCTTATCTTGACGCTGTCCAGATTGATTCCCGCCCCGCTCTGGCCGTAGCTGGCCACGGCGAGGCAGGCCACCGAGATTCTTGCAGGAGAACCGGCCATGACCGCTATTGACCACGCCGCCCCCAGCCCCCAGTTCGCCAGCCCCGATGCCAGCAGCTCTGATGCCAGCAGTCCTTACCCGCAACTGCTGCAGCCGCTGGACCTGGGTTTCACCACGCTCAAGAACCGGGTGCTGATGGGCTCGATGCACACCGGGTTGGAGGATCGCTTCTGGAATTACGACAAGCTCGCGGCCTATTTCGCCGAGCGTGCCCGTGGCGGCGTGGCGCTGATGGTCACCGGTGGTTTTAACCCCAATCGTGCCGGCTGGTTCTACCCGCTGGCTGGCAGCTTCAACTCG
>JBFHRT010000211.1:0-4533 GCA_041591575.1 Spongiibacteraceae bacterium | reverse complement strand
GAGTTCGCCCCCGGCAGCCCGCCGCGCCCCAGCCAGTTTCCTCAGCGCAACCGCATCATCAGCGGCCTCAGCCTCGGTGTGTTGGTGGTGGAGGCGGCGCCGCGCAGCGGCTCGCTGATTACCGCGCGCATTGCGGCCGAGCAGAACCGCGAGGTGTTCGCGGTACCCGGCTCCATCCACAACCCCACCAGCCGCGGCTGCAACGAGTTGATCCGCCAGGGCGCGGCGCTGGTATCCACCGCCGCCGACATCCTCGCCGAACTGCGCGGCTGGCTGGTGAGCGGGCCCGGCCAACCCGTCGCGGCGCTGGACGCGGCCAGCGACGCCGATGCCGCCGCCAGCCCCGAGGAGTGCGCGCTGCTGGCATTGCTGGGCTTCGAGCCGACCCCGGTGGACGCCCTGCTGCCCCACTGCGGCGGCGGTATTGGCGAGCTGCTGGCGCTGCTCAGCGAGCTGGAAATGCGCGGCCTGGTGGAGGAATGCGAGGGCAGCTGGATGCGCTGCCGCTGACAAGGCAGCGTCGCCGGCCGCAAAGGCTTGCAATGGCGGCTCGGCTTGGGTACTTTTGCCGCCGTTTCGGGGTATTCCCTTTTTAACCGTGTGAGGTGCCGACCCATGAGCCAGCCCTTTGTTGCCATCCTGATGGGTTCCAATGCTGACTGGGCACAGGCCCTGCGCGATGCGCGCCAGGTCAACACCGACGCGGTTATCGCCATTAACGCCGAGCTGCACCAGCGCCTGGCTCGGTAAATCGAGTTCAGCGCGCCGTTGCCATGACTGCCCCCCGGAATTTTCGCTGTGAGCTGGCCGCCAGCTATCTGGCGGCCGGCGCTGTGATCGCCCACCCCACCGAAGCGGTGTGGGGGCTGGCCTGCCGGGTCGATGAGCCGGCGGCGGTGGCGCGCATCCTCGAGCTCAAGAGCCGGGCGGCGGCCAAGGGCCTGCTGCTGGTGGCCGAGAGCGCCGAGCGCTTCGCGCCGTTACTGGCACCGCTGCCGCAGGCTGTGCAGCAGCGTATCCACGCCAGCTGGCCCGGCGCGGTCACCTGGGTGGTGCCCGACCCCGAGCACCACTATCCCGCCTGGATTCGCGGCGACCATGACAGTGTGGCGCTGCGCGTCAGTGAGCACCCGCTTACCGCTGGCCTCTGCGCCGCTGCGGACTCCGCCATCGTCTCGACGTCGGCCAATCCCGCCGGCCAGCGCCCGGCGCAGGCGCTGTATCAGGCGCGGCGCTACTTCGGCGATGCGGTGGACTACTATCTGGGTGGTGCCACCGGCGGCCGCAACCGCCCCTCCACCATAATCGACGCCCTGACCGGTGAGGTATTACGATCGTGAGCATGGAAACCGCGGGCGTCGTCGATATCGACGCCGTAAAGGCCTACCTGCTGGACCTGCAGGACCGAATCTGCGCGGCGCTGGCCGCCGAGGACGGCGCCGCCGACTTCGTTGAAGACCGCTGGGAGCGCGGTCGCAGCCGGGTGATTGATGGCGGCGCGGTGTTCGAGAAAGGCGGCGTCAATTTCTCCCACGTCAGCGGCGACTCCATGCCGGGCACCGCCACCGCTCACCGCCCCGAGCTGGCCGGGCGCAGTTACCAGGCCATGGGGGTGTCGCTGGTGATGCATCCCAACAACCCCTACGTGCCCACCAGCCACGCCAACGTGCGCTTTTTCGTGGCGGAAAAGCCCGGCGAGGCACCGGTGTGGTGGTTCGGCGGCGGCTACGACCTCACCCCCTACTACGGCTTCGACGAGGACTGCGTGCACTGGCACCGGGTTGCCCGCGACGCCTGCGCGCCCTTCGGCGACGAGGTCTACCCGCGCTACAAGCAATGGTGCGACGAGTACTTTTACCTCAAGCACCGCGACGAGGCGCGCGGCGTCGGCGGCCTGTTCTTCGACGATCTGAATGCCGATGGCTTCGAGCGCTGTTTCGATTTCATGCGCGCGGTGGGCGACTCCTATCTAGACGCCTACCTGCCCATCGTGCAGCGCCGCAAGGACACGCCCTTCGGCGAGCGCGAGCGCGACTTCCAGCTCTACCGCCGCGGCCGCTACGTGGAGTTCAACCTGGTGTGGGACCGCGGCACCCTGTTCGGGCTGCAGAGCGGCGGCCGCACCGAGTCCATCCTGATGTCACTGCCACCGCTGGTGCGCTGGGAATACAACTGGCAGGCCGAACCGGGCAGCGCCGAGGCCGCGCTGACCGAGCGCTTCCTGCCGCCGCGGGACTGGCTCGAAACCAGCGACGGGGCCAGCGATGCCTAGCAAAGACAAGTACGCCGTATTCGGCAACCCCATCAAGCACAGCAAGTCGCCGCAGATCCACGCCGCCTTTGCCGAGCAGACCGGCGAGGCGGTGAGCTACCGCGCCCACCTGGTGGAAGAGGGCCGCTTCGACGAAGCCGCGCGCCAGTTCTTCGCCAATGGCGGCCGCGGCCTCAACATCACCGTGCCGTTCAAGGTGGACGCCTTCAACTTCGCCGACGAACTCAGCGAGCGCGCGCGCCTGGCCGGCGCGGTGAACACCCTGGCGCTGCAGGACGACGGCCGCATCTACGGCGACAACACCGACGGGGTCGGCATGCTGCGCGACATGCAGGCCA
The DNA here is from genome assembly GCA_041591575.1 of Spongiibacteraceae bacterium. Lineage (GTDB taxonomy): Bacteria > Pseudomonadota > Gammaproteobacteria > Pseudomonadales > Spongiibacteraceae > JBFHRT01. The sequence continues at coordinate 1,923 of JBFHRT010000211.1, read as the reverse complement.
ACCTCGCCTGGGAAGTGACTGACAAGCGGGTACTGATCCTCGGCGCCGGCGGCGCCGTGCGCGGCATACTCGGCCCGCTGCTCAAGCGCAAGCCCGGCCACGTGGTGATCGCCAACCGCACCGTGGACAAGGCACAGCAACTGGCGCGGCAGTTTGCCGAGCTGGGCGACGTGCGTGCCTGCCGCTTCGAGGGCCTGGCCGGCAGCCACTTCGACCTGGTGATCAATGGCACCAGCGCCAGCATGAGCGGCGAGCTGCCGCCGCTGCCGCCGCATATTGTCAGCGACGAGGGCTGCTGCTACGACATGATGTATGCCGCCGAGCCCACGCCCTTTATGCGCTGGGCCGCCAGCGAGGCGGCCTGGGCGGTGTCCGACGGCCTCGGCATGCTGGTCGAGCAGGCGGCGGAATCCTTCTGCATCTGGCGCGGCGTGCGTCCAGACACCAAGCCGGTGATCGAGCTGATCCGCGGCACCCTGGAAGCGGACAAGAGCCGCTGACGCAGCGCAATACAATCGTCTCAACCTAAGCACCCAACACAGGAGCAGGATCGCCTCATGCTGTATGCCGCCGGATTTATTGTCGGTCTGATTTTGCTGGTATGGAGCGCCGACCGCTTCGTGCACGGCGCCGCCGGCACCGCCCGCATCCTCGGCGTGGCGCCGCTGGTGGTGGGCATCCTGGTGGTGGGCATCGGTACCTCGGCGCCAGAGATGCTGGTGTCGGCCATCGCTGCCGGCGACGGCCAGGCCGGGCTGGCGGTGGGCAACGCGCTGGGCTCCAATATCACCAACATCGCATTGATTCTCGGCTTCACCGCGTTGATGGTGCCGCTGGACGTGCAGTCGCGGGTGATCAACCGCGAGATACCGCTGCTGCTGCTGACCATGCTGATCGGCCTCGCCCTGCTCTGGGACGGCGAGCTGACGGTGGTGGATGGCTCGCTGCTGTTGCTGGGTTTTGCCCTGGTGATTGTGCGCCAGCTGTTCGAGGCCCGCGCCGGCCGCGAGGACATCCTCGCTGGCGAGTTTGAGGAATCGCTGGCTGAAGACCAGCTGACGCTGCGCGCGGCACTGCTGTGGACCGCCATCGGCCTGGTGGTGCTAGTGCTATCGGCGCGCTTGATGGTGTGGGCGGCGGTGGCCATCGCCCAGGCGCTGGGCGTATCGGACCTGGTGATCGGCCTCACCGTGGTGGCGGTGGGCACCAGCCTGCCGGAACTGGCGGCCTCGCTGGCGGCGGCGCGCAAGGGCGAGCACGACATCGCCATTGGCAACGTCATCGGCTCCAATATGTTCAACCTGGTGGGGGTGATGGCGCTGCCCGGGGTGATCGCCCCGGGCGCGATAGACCCCGGCGTGATGGCCCGCGACTACCCGGTAATGATTGCCCTCACCGTGGCGCTGTTCCTGTTTGCCTGGAGTCCCACCCAGAAAAAGCGCCATATCAACCGCATCGAGGGCGGCGCCCTGCTGACCGCCTATGTGAGTTATATCGGCTATTTGCTCTATACCACCATGTGAGTGCGAGACGCTGGACGGAAGACGGGAGGCGCTGAAAAGCGGTCGGAAGTCGGACGTCGGACGCGAAAAGCGGTGCGCACAGCGCACCCCAATGCCATTAACTTAGCGAGGTAGGTCCGCATAAGCTTGCGTTGCGGACGTTTGCCGGAAACGCTAAAAAGCGCTTATTCCGGCCTACAATGGGGATCGACGCCGCAATTGATACGATGAAAATCGCACGGGGTGCCTTAAGTTAATGGCATTGCAGCGCACTCTACGGCGGCGACGTAAAACCCCCGTCATTGCGAGGAGCGCTTTTCAGCGACGCGGCAATCTCCGGTCGTGTGGCAGAGGGCTGCGGGAGATCGCCGCGGCGCTAGCGCGCCTCGCGATGACGCCGTCGGCACGGTGCAGCACGTAG
>JBFHRT010000210.1:0-4534 GCA_041591575.1 Spongiibacteraceae bacterium | reverse complement strand
GAGAAGTTGCGGGTCATCGGCGCCATGGCGACGCGATTGGCCAGGGTCAGGGACTTCAGCGTGAAGGGTTCAAACAGGGGGCCCAGGTTCATGCTCATGCTCGTTCTCTCCGGCGTTGGTGGCGCAAACTCGGCGCCAAATTTGGTTGCTTTTTGCAACCCTATTGAATTTGGTTTCTAAATGCAACCTTATTTGGGTAGACTGGCGGCATGGCCAAAAAACGTTTTGATGATTCTCCCTGCTCTGTTGCCCGCGCCCTCGACGAGGTCGGCGACTGGTGGTCACTGCTGATCGTGCTGCAGGCCATGTACGGCACCCGCCGCTACGTGGATTTCCAGCGGGAGCTGGGCATTGCCAAGAACATCCTCTGTGACCGTCTCACGCGCCTGGTGGACAACGGGGTATTGAGCAAGGTCGATGTCGGCGAACACGGCTCGCGCTGCGAGTACCGCCTCACCGACAAGGGCCGCGACCTGTTTGCGGTGGTGGTGGCCCTGCGCCAGTGGGGTGACCAATGGAACCCGTCGTCAGAGCGACCGCCGCTGGATCTGCGCGACCGCGCCAGCGGCCGCCCCATCCGCCAGATCTGCGTGCAGGACGCCGACGGCAAGCCGTTGACCCTGCGCGACGTGTTCCTGCCCGGCGTCGGCGACGGCGAGCGCAGCAGCGGCTGAGGGGCTCTCACCGGCGGTGATTGCCGGCTGTGGGCGGGCATGGCGCTGTGCCGCCATTTAGCGCGATGAAGCGACGAAAAAAGCCGCGTTTTTCCTTGCCCGCTTGCGCGAGCGCGCCGATGACTTGGTCTATGCTCAGATAAGCACCGTCATCGTGACGCGAGCCGAGTGAGGGGATGCACTGCGGGGGCTCTTGGGCGAGATCATGCCTCCCGCTGTCACCGACTATGGACGACTCCAGTTTGCGGCTGGCACTGGTATTGCTACTGCCGGTGTTGGCCGTGTACATCGGTACACTACTGTTTGGCAGCGCCACGGGCGGCGAGCGCCGTCGCCTGGTGCCGCTGTTTGCCGGCGGCTGCCTGCTGGGGCTGGCGCTGTGGTCCATGCATTTCGGTGCGCTACTGGCCTGGCAGATACCCTTGGACAGTGTGCATCCGCGGCTGATACCGGCCTCGCTGCTGCTACTGTGCCTGATGAGCTGTATCGGTCTGGCACTGACCCTGCGCTGGCGCAGCGCTGTTGCGCTGGCCGTGGCGGGTGTATTGCTGGGCGCAGCCATCTATGTGCTGCACCTGGCGGCGCTGGGACCCGAGCGCGCAGCGCCATCGGCGCTGGCCCTGGTCGCGGCCGCGATAGCCGCGTTGCTGCTGGCGGTGATGCAGCAAGCTCGCTCCGGGCGGTCACTGGGCTGGAATCTGGGGGCGGCGCTGCTGGCCGGGGCGCTACTGTTGAACTTTCACCATTCGGCACTGGCCAATGTGTGGGCGCTGTCGGCCGGCACTGAGGCGGCCACTGCCTTCCTGCCCATCAACATCCTGCCACCGGCGCTGGCGCTGTTTCTCGCCGGCGCGCTGTTACTCTCGTCAGAAGCGCATGCCGGGCTGGCCGCCAGCAGTGCGGCACTGGTCACAGCCGCAGATGCCAACACCGCCGAGGCGGAGGCGGAATTGCCGCCTGACCCTCGACTGGAGCAAATGGCCGAGGCGCTGCTGTATGTCGATAGCAGTGGCATCTGCACCTACGCCAATGCCGCTGCCGCAGGATTGTTGGGCTGCAGGGCCGATGAGCTGACCGGTCGCCACCTGCACAGCCGGCTGCACGCCACACTGCGCAGCGGCAAGGCCTGCGGTGATGACTGTGAGCTGCTGCGAAACCTCGAAAGCGACCAGCAGGCACAGGGGGCGGGCGAGGATTTTCTGTGTCCGGACAAGACCCTGTTGCCGGTAGATTACGTCTGTGCGCCGGTGCTCAACGACGGTGAGCGGGTGGGCACCACCCTGATTTTTCGCGACAGCTCGCAGCGCCAGGCGGACGCGAAACTACAGCGCGATGCGGTGGCTAAGTTGCAGCAGACCATTGCCGAGCTGCAGGCGCAGCTACAGGCCGTGCACCACAATCTGCGCGAGCCGCTGCGCACACTGGAGGCGGAGCGCGAGCGCCTGGCGGCCCGGCAGCCGACACTCAGCGAGGAGCTGGCACCGATAGCCGGCGCCTGCCAGCGGCTGCGCAGCCTGCTGGAGGACAGCCAGAGCTACGCGACGGCGGAGCCGGATGAAGATTGCGTGGAAGCAGTGGAAAGCACGGTGGTGGCGCTCAATGCCTGCGTTGACGCCGCGCTGGCGGAGCTGCGCGCCGACATCAAGAAAGCCGCCGCTCAGATTGACGTGGCGGAGCTGCCCAGAGCGACGGGGAATGCTGCCCAGCTGCAGCGCATCTTTCATCACCTGCTGGCCTACGCCATTCATCGCGGCGGCGACGGGCCGCCGCGCATTGAGGTGTTGGAGTGCGAGAGCGTCGACCGCGCCTACGTGACTATTGTCGTGCGCGACCAGGGGCCGGATATCGATGCCGAGCAACAGCAGGCGCTGTTTCAGATTGACAGTCGCGCCAACGGCAATGGCGCCGGCCTTAGCCTGGCGGTGGTTAAAAAACTGGTGGAGAGCCAGGGCGGCAAGGTTCGCCTGCAATCGCTGCCTGGTGCCGGCGCCGAGTTTCGTGTGAAGCTGCGTGGCGTCCGGGGCTGACTGCGCCAATAAACGCGTCACGTAATTCGCTAAGTTCAATTACTTGCCGCAAGCACTTGTCGCAACGAGCTGTTGAAAGCCGCCCCAAAACCCCAATCACAGTGCGCGAAACGGCAGCGGCCACCGCTGTGATAGCCGCTGTCATCGCTGCTGCAATTCGGTCGTGTCAGGGGCCGCACATAAGCCTACCGCCACCATGCTAGTGACGGCTGATAGCCGCGCGCGGCATCGCCGTGGTCACTTGGTGAGATTAAACAGCAGTTCGTGCTCCTGCCGGGTGGCTCCCTCGCCGCCGCCCATCTTGTACTTGGTGTCGCGCACATCGTAGCCCTTGTTCATCGCCTGGGTGAGCACCGCGTAGAGCATCATAAAGCCCAGCATCGCCACCGCGGCGATCACTACCACAATTGCCAGCGCGGCGATGATCGTCACCGCCTCGGCGGCCTCGCTCTGTGGCTGCTCGCGCTGGGCGCGGCGCAGCGCTTCATAGAGCAGCTTGGCGCGGGTTCCCGTCACCAGCAGCTCCACTGGCACCTCCTGTGCCACCAGCAGTTTGAGTCGATCCTCGGCGCCGGCATCCCCCTCGCTCACCCGCACCGGTGCCGACTGGCCGTTCGCTGAGGCGTAGGCGCGGATGCGGTAGGCGATCTTGCTGTAGGGCGGATGCGACCAGCTCACCACGATTTCCTGCCGCCCGCTGGCGCCGCGCGCCGGCCGCTGCGTCACCTCGGCGCTGGCCAGGGTGCCGCGCTCGCTGAATTCGATATCCACATGCGCGAACTGCAGCCCCTCGGGGATGTCGATGGTAAAGCGGTCATCGCCGCTGCCCGCTTCCGGCAGGTTGATGGGGAACTGACTGGGGTCCTCGTAGCTCTTGCGCTGGTCGAGGACCAGCTGCTGGGCGATGGCGTCGGCCTGCCGCGCCGAATCGGCTTCGGCGGCGACCGCCAGCGACTGCGACTGGGCGCGCCGCGCGGCGATATCCAGTGGCGGGTACACCGGCAGGGCGTCGTCGAGGATGTCCTGAACGAGAGCGCTAAAGTAGCTGATCACACCGGTCCCGAGATCGGTCAGCAGCGAACCGCCGCGCTCCATGCCGCTGAGCTCGCTAAAGGTGAATTGGTCACCGGGCCGCATCAGGTTGCCGCCCTCGCCGGGCAGCGTGTGGCGGGTGGCGATATTGATGGCGAAGTGCCCCACCTCGTGGCATAGCAGCGTGCCGAGCATCCGCCCGTACATGGTGGCGGCTGCGTCCATATCGGCGGCCGGCCGCGAGCTGGTGGTGAGCGCTTGCTCCACCTCGGCCACCTCACTGTAGTGATCGAAGTTGTGCAGCAGCACCCGCGCGAAGCCGTGGTGGTGCAGCGGATTCCCTGCCGGGAAATCGCCGGCGAGGTGAAACTGTCCCAACTGCGCTGAAGGGTAGCGGCTGCCGGTGATCGGGTTGATCAGGCTTGGATCAGCGGTGATTTCGGTGACAATCACCGAGCGTGCCGGCTCAACCCCGCCGGGGAAGGCGCCGTTGGCGCCGGCGCTGAGATGCCCGGGCAGCGCCTCGCCAGGCCAGATAAAGCGCAGGTTGGTTGCGCTATAGCGCTCGCGTGCCAGCGCCTTGGCCTCATTGAGAATGGCGGCCTTGCGCGACAGCAGCTGGCGATCGCGCAGGAAGGCGTCGACACTGGCGTCCACCGTCACCAGCACGAATTCCGGCGCGCTGACAATGTACTTGTTGCTCTCGATGCGGGTGCCGCTGGCGTCGCGCACCGAGCAGTCCACTTCGGCGATGCCGCCGTCCAGCGCCCGCAGCGTGACACTGGTGCCGTTGGCGGAGTG
>JBFHRT010000209.1:0-4537 GCA_041591575.1 Spongiibacteraceae bacterium | reverse complement strand
GTGCGCTTGGCGATTTTGTCCGCCAGCTGCGGCTGCATCATGTTGCCGGTGCGCTTGTCCACCAGGGTGTCGAGCTCGATGCCGTCGATCATGTCCAGCGGGTCCAGCACATTGCCCTTGGACTTGGACATCTTCTGGCCGCTTTCGTCGCGGATCAGGCCGGTGACGTAGACGGTCTTGAAGGGTACCTGGGCTTCGCCGTTGTCGTCCTTCATGAAGTGCATGGTCATCATGATCATGCGCGCCACCCAGAAGAAGATGATGTCGAAACCGGTGACCAGCACGTCGGTGGGGTGGAAGGTCTGCAGGCGCTCGGTGTTCTCGGGCCAGCCCAGGGTGCCGAAGGTCCACAGCGCCGAGCTGAACCAGGTGTCGAGTACGTCGTCGTCCTGCTTCAGCTGCACGTCGTCGCCCAGGCTGTATTTGGCGCGGGCCTCGTCTTCGTTGCGGGCGACATAGATGTTGCCCTCGGCATCGTACCAGGCGGGGATGCGGTGCCCCCACCACAGCTGGCGGGAGATGCACCAGTCCTGGATGTCGCGCATCCAGGAGAAGTACATGTTCTCGTACTGCTTGGGCACGAACTGGATGCGACCGTCTTCCACCGCGGCGATAGCGGGCTCGGCCAGTTTCTTCGTCGCCACAAACCACTGGTCGGTGAGCATCGGTTCGATCACCAGCCCGGAGCGGTCGCCGCGCGGCACCTTGAGGGCGTGGTCGTCGATCTTCTCCAGCAGCTCGTTGTCGCGCAGGTCCTCGACGATCAGGTCGCGGGCCTCGTAGCGGTCCAGGCCGGCGTAGCGGTCGGGCAGGCTGGCGTCCAGCTCGGTGTTGGCGCTGCCGTCGGGGTTGAACACCTCGGCGCGCTCACGGATGGCTGCGTCGATGGTCATGATGTTGATCATCGGCAGCTGGTGACGCTGGCCCACGGCGTAGTCATTGAAGTCGTGGGCGGGGGTGATCTTGACGCAGCCGGTGCCGAATTCCATGTCGACGTAGTCATCGGCGATGATGGGAATCAACCGGTTGACCAGCGGCAGTGCCACGAACTGGCCGATCAGGTCGCGATAGCGTTCATCCTTGGGGTTCACCGCCACCGCGGTGTCGCCGAGCATGGTCTCGGGGCGGGTGGTGGCCACCACCAGGTAGTCCTTGCCGTCGGCGGTGCGGGCGTCGCCGGCCAGTGGGTAGCGGAAGTGCCACAGGTGGCCCTGCTCGTCGTGGTTCTCCACCTCCAGGTCGGAGATGGCGGTGTGCAGCTTGGGGTCCCAGTTGACCAGGCGCTTGCCGCGGTAGATCAGATCATCTTCGTACAGGCGCACGAATACTTCCTGCACCGCGGCGTAGAAGCCGGCGTCCATGGTGAAGCGCTCGTTGTCCCAGTCCACCGAGGCGCCCAGGCGGCGCAGCTGGCGGGTGATGGTGCCGCCGGACTCTTCCTTCCATTCCCAGACTTTTTCCAGGAAGTTTTCGCGGCCCAGATCGTGGCGGCTGCTGCCCTCGGCGGCCAGCTTGCGCTCCACCACCATCTGGGTGGCGATGCCGGCGTGATCGGTGCCCACCTGCCACAGGGTGTTGTTGCCCTTCATGCGGTGGTAGCGGGTGAGCGCATCCATGATCGAATCCTGGAAGGCGTGACCCATGTGCAGGCTGCCGGTGACATTGGGCGGCGGGATCATGATGCTGTAGGGCGCTCCGCTACCGCTGGGGGCGAAGTAGCCGCGGCTCTCCCACTGCTGGTACCACTTGGATTCGATGTCCGCTGGCTGAAAGGTCTTTTCCATGGCTGTTGACGTAGCTCTCGACTGGATCGTTGCTGACTGGCAGATTGGGCCGGTGATGGTCGCTGGATGCAGCGCTGTTTCCCGCGGGCTGTGCGCGCCGGCAGCGCGCAAACGGTGTGGGAAGGGCGTAGGCCGGCAAAGCCGTCAAGTATACTGGCTTTTGCCGCCGCGGGCCAAAGCGGGCGGTGGAATTCAGCGGCGCTTGCGGTACTGGGTCAGCCAGCGGGCGAGGGCGTCGGGGTCCATGTCCAGCAGGCGCTGGCGCAGCTCCGCTTCAATGGCCGGCATGAATTCGTCGACCACCTCCTGCACCAGTAGCTCCACGGCAAATTCCTCGCCGGGATCGCTGTCGTCGCCGGTATCGACCACCTGGTTGAGGGTGGGGATGCTGTCGACGCCCTGCTTGGCGCCTTTGTCGGCGCCGGTCGGCGGTTTGGATGAGTGATGATGGCTCACAATGCCTTACCTCTGTAGCAGCGAGCGGCGCTAGCGCGGGATGTCGTGTTTGGCCAGTGGGTAGCCGCGGTCACTGTAGAACTTGTAGCGCGAGCGCGCGGCCCGCAGCCAGGCGGGATCCTGGCAGACGATTTCGGCGACGCGCCGGAAATGGCTAAAAAAGGCCGGGGTGTCGCCGGAGAGGTTGATCAGTACATCGCTGTGGCCGGCGGCATCGTTCTCTGTGTTGCCCAACACTACCGGCGCGGTGTCGGCGCCGTCGCTGCCGGCGCGGGCATGGGGCAGAAAGCTCTCGGCACTGAACGACCACAGCAGCTCGTCCAACGCCTGCACCTGTTCGGCGTCGGCCAGGTGGATGTAGATGCGGTGGCCGCGGCGCAGCGCCTTCTCCGACAGCCGGCAGCTGTAGTGCAGAGCGGCGTCGACGCCGCCGGCGGCCAGTACGTAGAAATCGACCCGCGTCATCGGCCCGGCGCGCAGTCGATCAGGTACTGGGTAAGCAGGCCCACCGGGCGGCCGGTGGCGCCTTTGTTGGCGCCAGAGTTCCAGGCAGTGCCGGCTATGTCCAGGTGCGCCCAGCGGTAGTCCTTGGTGTAGCGCGCGAGGAAGCAGGCGGCGGTGATGGAGCCGCCCTCGGGGCCGCCGACGTTGCCCATGTCGGCGAAGTTGCTGTCCAGCTGTTTCTGGTAGTCGTCCCACAGCGGCATCTGCCAGGCGCGGTCAGCGGCCTCGCGGCCACAGGCCAGCAATTGCTCGGCGAAATCGTCGACATTGCTGTACAGGCCGGTGGCGTGGCTGCCCAGGGCGACCACGCAGGCGCCGGTGAGGGTGGCGATGTCGATTACCGCCGCCGGCTCGAAGCGCCCGGCATAGGTGAGGGCGTCGCACAGCACCAGCCGGCCCTCGGCGTCGGTGTTGAGGATCTCGATGGTCTGGCCAGACATGCTGGTGACCACGTCGCCAGGTTTGGTGGCGCGGCCGCTGGGCAGGTTTTCAGCGGCGGCGATCACGCCCACCACGTTGATCGGCAGTGCCAGCTCGGTCAGTGCGGCGAAGGTGCCGAGCACACTGGCGGCGCCGCACATGTCGTATTTCATCTCATCCATCTTGGCGCCGGGCTTGAGGCTGATGCCGCCGCTGTCGAAGGTGATGCCCTTGCCCACCAGCACCTGTGGTGCCTGGCTTTTGGCACCGCCGCGGTATTCCATCACGATCAGCTTGGCGGGCTCTTCGGTGCCGGCGGTGACCGACAGCAGCGCGCCCATACCCAGCTCGCGCATCTTCTTCTCGTCGAGTACCGACACCGACAGCGCCTTGTGCTTGCGCGCCAGTGCCCGTGCCTGGCTGGCCAGGTAGGAGGGGGTGCAGTGGTTGCCGGGCAAATCGCCCAGTTCGCGCGCTACATTCATGCCCTCGCCGATGGCCAGGCCCTGGGCCAGCGCGCTGCGGGCACCGGCGCTGTTGCTGCCGGCCACGGTCAGTTTGCGCAGTTTCAGCGCCTCTTTGGGCTTGCTCACGGTCTTGCGGTAGCGGTACTCAGTCAGCACCGCCTGGCGAGCCAGCAGTTTTAGCTGCCAGGGGCGGTCGCGACCGTCGACACTGATCTCGTCGAGCGCGAGGAAGGCTTCGGCACTGCCGCTGGACTCCAGCGCCTTGAACAGCGCCTCGATCAATTTGAGGTAATTGGCTTCAGTCAGTGCGCAGCTATCACCGCAGCCCAGCAGCAGCACGCGCTTGGCCGTCATGCCCGGAGCCACCGGCAGCAGCAGGCTCTGCCCCAGCTTGCCGCTGAAGTCGCCGCGCTTGCGCAATGACTGCAGCAGGCCGTCGCTGGCCTGATTGACGGCACCGGCAGCGGCGCTGTTGCCGCGTTCGGGCACGGGCAGCACCAGACAGTCGGTTTTTTGGCGGCTGAGATCGGCGCTGGTTTTTACGGTGATTTGCATGGGCAGCCTCGCGGAAGCGGTCGCAATTGGGTGATAATACGCGGCGGAAAACAAAAGCGTAGTTTACTGTCATAGCCTAGTGCTTGAAAGCGGTGAGCGCTCCGAGGAAGCCCGTTTGATCCTGTTTCGTTACTTCGCCAGTGAAACCCTGAAAACCATGGTCGCGGTTGTGGTGACGCTGCTCGCCATTATCATGAGCGGGCGCTTCGTCAAATACCTGGCGCAGGTGGCGACGGGCGACCTGGCACCTGACGTATTGTTCCTGGTGATGCTGTATCGGCTGCCCAATTTTCTCGAGGTGATTGTACCGCTGTCGCTGTTTATCGGCATTCTGCTCGCCTACGGCCGCCT
>JBFHRT010000208.1:0-4559 GCA_041591575.1 Spongiibacteraceae bacterium | reverse complement strand
GTGGGCCACCGGCGCACGGAGGAGGGCGAGCACGCCGAGCCGATCTTCGCTACCTCCAGTTACGTGTTTGCCGATGCCGCCGAAGCCGCGGCGCGCTTTGCCGGCGAACAGCCGGGCAATGTGTACTCGCGCTATACCAATCCCACCGTGCGCACCTTCGAGGAGCGCATCGCCGCGCTGGAAGGCGCCGAGATGGGGGTGGCCACGGCCTCGGGCATGGCCGCGATCATGAGTGCCTGCATGGCCCTGCTCAAGGCCGGCGATCACCTGGTGTGCTCGCGCAGCGTGTTCGGTACCACCACGGTATTACTGACCAAGTATTTCGCCAAGTTTGGCGTTGAAACCACCTTTGTGTCGCCGTTGGCGATGGACGAGTGGCAGGCGGCACTGCGTGACAATACGCGCATGCTGATTGTGGAAACACCCTCCAACCCGCTGTGCGAAGTGGCGGACCTGAGCGCGCTGTCGGCGCTGGCCAAGGCCAACGGCTGCCTGTTGATGGTGGATAACTGCTTTTGCACGCCGGCGCTGCAGCGCCCGCTGGAGTGGGGGGCCGATATCGTTGTGCACTCGGCCACCAAATACCTGGACGGGCAGGGTCGCTGCGTCGGCGGTGCCGTGGTCGGTCGTCGCGAGCACATGGAAGAAGTGCTGGGCTTTATCCGCTCGGCCGGCCCCAGCATGAGCCCCTTCAATGCCTGGGTGTTCCTCAAGGGCCTGGAAACCCTGCGCCTGCGCATGGAGGCCCACAGCGCCAACGCGCTGGCCCTGGCTGAATGGCTGCAGCAACAGCCCGGCGTGGAAAAAGTGTTCTACGCCGGCCTCAAGGACCACCCCAATCACGCACTGGCAGCACGCCAGCAGAAAGCCTTCGGCGGCGTGCTGTCGTTCCGCGTGCGCGGCGATCGTGATGCCGCCTGGCGCTTTATCGACGCCACCCGGCTGGTGTCGATCACCGCCAATCTGGGCGATGCCAAGACCACCATCGTGCATCCGGCCACCACCACCCATGGCCGCCTCAGCCAGGCTGACCGGGATCGGGCGGGCATCACCGATAACCTGATCCGCGTCGCCGCGGGGCTGGAGGACATCGACGATCTCAAGGCGGATATGCAGCGCGGCCTAGACTCAATCAAATAAGCCGGCATCAAATAAGCCGCTATCAAATAGCGGCGATCCAGCGACCTGAAGTAACGCGCTCTAAGGACCCAGGATGCAAGAACTGGAAGCACTGGTCGAGGAAGTTGGCCAGATTCTGTTGGGCAAGCAGCAGAAGATTCGTTTGGCACTGTGCTGTATGGTGGCGCGCGGCCACCTGCTGATCGAGGATCTGCCAGGGGTGGGCAAAACCACCCTGGCGCAGTCGCTGATGCGCGTTACCGGCCTCGGCTACCAGCGCGTTCAGTTCACCAGCGACCTGCTGCCGGCCGACGTGCTGGGGGTGTCGATTTTCGATCGCAAGGAGGGCGGCTTCCAGTTTCATCCCGGCCCCATCTTCACCCAGCTGCTGCTGGTGGACGAAATCAACCGCGCCAGCCCCAAGACTCAGAGTGCGCTGCTGGAAGCCATGGCCGAGTACCAGGTCACGGTGGAAGGGGAGACCCGGCCGCTGCCCCAGCCCTTCTTTGTGATCGCCACCCAGAACCCGCTGTTCCAGTCCGGCACCTTTCCACTGCCGGAGTCGCAGCTGGACCGGTTCCTGATGCGTATCTCGCTGGGCTATCCCGACCAGCGCTCCGAGCGGCAACTGCTGTCGGGGCGCAACCCCCGCGAAATGCTGGCGTCGCTGGAGCCGAAAATCAGCCCCGAGCAGCTGCAGGCGCTGCAACAGCGAGTGGATGAGGTCGAGGCCCGTGAAAGTGTACTGGACTATGTGCAGCGCCTGGTGGCTTTTTCACGCACCGACAGCAGTTTTGCCTACGGTCTGTCCACGCGCGCGGCACTGGCGCTGCTGCACTGTGCCAAGGCCTGGGCAATGATCAGTGGCCGTGACTATGTGATTCCCGAAGACGTACAGACGGTGCTGGAGCCGGTCGCCGGCCACCGCCTGCGCGAAGCCCAGGGTGTCAGTGGTGATGCCCGGGACCTGATCCACCGTATGCTGGATCACGTGCCGGTGGTCGTCTAAGCCGGCCGCGGTACCAGCCAATAGGGAGCGGCCATGCTTAGCCAGCGTATTCAGCGCTATTGGGACGACTGGTTGAACCGGCGCATCAAGCGCGCTCACAGTGTGGTGCTGAACCAGAGCCGCATCTTTATCTTTCCCTCCCGCGCCGGCCTGGGCTTTTGCCTGCTGTTGTTGCTGATGCTGCTGCTGGCCATCAACTACCAGAACAACCTAGTGTTCGGCCTCACGTTCTGGCTGTTCAGCCTGCTGTTGGTGGCGATCTTTCATACCTATGCCAATCTTTCCGGCCTGCAGTTGCAGGCGGCGGGTGTGGCGCCGGTATACGCCGGTGACAGTGCCCGCTTTGAACTGCTGCTGGACGGTCGCGGCCGTGCGCGCCATGCGCTGGCGCTGGCCTGGCGCGGCCAAGCGCTGGATACCGTGTGGCTGGAGGCCGAGCAGCCGCTGCGGGTGTCGCTGTCGCTGCGGGTGGAGCAGCGGGGCCTGTACCAGCCGCCGCGACTGCGGCTGGAATCCCATTTTCCGCTGGGCCTGATACGGGCCTGGACCTGGGTGGCGCTGGATTGGCGTTGTCTGGTGTACCCGGCGCCGCGCTGGGCTGGCGAGCTGCCGCCGTCGCCGGGCGATACCCAGGACGAGCACAGTGCCGCCATGCCCTGGGGCGACGACTTTGCCGGTTTTCATCCATACCAGCCCGGCGATCCGCTGCGCCGCGCCAACTGGAAGGCCTATGCCAAAGAGCAGCCACTGATGATCAAGGAATACTCCCAGTCCATGGAAACCGAGATTCTGCTGGACTGGGATCTGCTGGAGGGGCTGTCGGTCGAGCAGCGGCTCAGCGGGCTCTGTGCCTGGGCGCTGGACTGTGAGCGCAAGCAGCTGCCTTACGCCCTGCGCCTGCCGGGAATAGCGGTGGCGTTGGGCCGTGGCGACGCGCATGTGGCCGAGGTGCTGCGGCATCTGGCGCTCTATGGTGAGGATAGCGAGACGGAAAATGGCGCGGCAGCCAAGAGGCGCCAGCAGTGAGCACGCCGTTGCTGACCCGTCACGCCCTGGCCTGGCTGCTGCTGGCGCAACTGGCAGTGATGGCGCCGCTGCTGCCGCTGCTGCCATTGTGGACCTCGCTGGCCTGGCTGCTGGTGGCCTTCTGGCACTGGCGCATCTACCGCGGCGACTGGCATTTTCCGCCGCGCCCGATCAAGCTGCTGCTGGCGACCGCGACCATTGGCGGCATCTGGCTCGAATACAAAACCGCGTTGGGGCTGGAGCCGCAGCTGGCGCTGCTGGTAACCGCCTTTATTCTCAAGCTGCTGGAACTGAAGGCGCTGCGCGACCAGTGGATCGTGATTTGCCTGGGCTATTTCATCATCGCCTGCGCCTTTTTGTTCAATCAGACCATGGGGGCAATGCTCATAGCCGCCGGGCAGCTGGCGGTGCTGTTGCTGGCCCAGCAGGCCATGTTCCGCCAGCGTACCCAGCTGGGTGCCATGCTGCGCAGTAACTGGCAGCTGCTGTACCAGTCGCTGCCGCTAATGTTGCTGTTGTTTGTGGTGTTTCCGCGCATTGGTCCTCTATGGTCGGTGCCCTTGCCCGGCGAGTCGGCCCGCACCGGCATGAGCGACAGCATGAGCCCCGGTGATATCTCGCGATTGAGCCGCTCGGGGGAGCTGGCCTTCCGTGCTCGCTTCGACGGCCCCATACCGCCTTCACCGCAGCTGTACTGGCGCGGTATCGTGCTGGAGCAGTTCGATGGCCGCCGCTGGAGCCGGCCAGAACTTCCTGCCGGCGACCTCGATACTGCCGATGGGCGCGGTCAGTCTTTAGGAGAGGGGCTCAGCTACGAGCTGACGCTTGAGCCCGGCGTGCACGAGTGGCTGCTGGGCATCGCGGTGGCCCGCCCCGAGCGCGACGACCTGCGGCTTGATGGCCTCTACCAGCTGATTCCGCGGCGGGTGCTCACCGGCCGCCTCAATTACAGGCTGACCAGCTATCTGGATGAGCCGCTGGACCAGCCATTGGCAGCCTTCGAACGCTACCGCAACCTGTGGTTGCCGGAACAGATCAATCCGCGCAGCCGGGCGCTGGCCGAGGCCTGGCGCGAGCAATACAGCGAGCCGCGGCAGCGGCTGCGGGCGGCTCAGCAATACCTGCTGGATAACCCATTTGTCTACACCCTGGAGCCGCCCAAACTGGGCCGCCACTCGGTGGATGAGTTCCTGTTCGACACCCGGCGTGGGTTTTGCGAGCACTTTGCCGGCAGTTTTGTGGTGCTGATGCGCGCCGCCGGCGTGCCGGCGCGGGTAGTAATGGGCTACCAGGGCGGCGAGCGCAGCGGCGATGGCAGCTACCTGCTGGTACACCAGTCAGACGCCCACGCCTGGGCCGAGGTGTGGCTGGACGGCGAGGGCTGGCGGCGGGTAGACCCCACCGC
>JBFHRT010000207.1:0-4563 GCA_041591575.1 Spongiibacteraceae bacterium | reverse complement strand
GGTGACATCGACGTACAGGGTCAGATACTGTCCCGGCTTCAGGTATTTGGCCGGGTTGATCTTGTTCCACTGGGCAATGTCGTTGATGCCAACGTTGAATTTGCCGGCAATGCGCGCCAGCGAATCGCCGCTGCGCACGGTGTAGCCGACCTTGCGAATAATGCCTCGACCGTTACTGGCGGAGGGCTGTGTAGCGGCGCCGGTTTTCCAGATAGCCAGCTGTTGGCCGGGTCGAATGGTATCGCCGGGAGCCAGGTTATTCCACTTGGACAGAGCGGACAGCCGAACGCCGTGCTGGCGGGCAATGGTCCAAAGCGACTCGCCGGACTGCACATTGTGGTAGACCTTGTTACGGCCGTCACCGCCGCCGCTGTCCTGCGCACTCGCCAGGCGCTGGTCGGCACTGAAGCGGTAATGGCCCTCGCCGCGACTGGCCGCAGGCAGCAGCAGTGTCTGGCCGGCGCGGATCAGGTTGTTGTTAAGCTTGTTGGTGGCTTTGATGGTGGCGATGTCGGTGTGGTACTTACGCGCAATGGTGATCAGGGTGTCGCCGGGTTTGACGGCGTAGCGTTCCCAGTTCATGCGCTGTTCTGGCGGCAGGGCGGCCAGCTTTTTCTGAAAGCTCTCGGCGCGGCTATATGGCACCAGTAAGCGGTGCGGGCCGGCGGGGTCTGTGGCCCAGCGGTTGAAACCGGGGTTGAGGTGATAAATTTCATCAATACTGACACCGGCGAAATCGGCGGCCTGCGCCAGGTCGACCTGCCCGCCGGTGTCTACCACCCGGAAATAGGGGCCATCGGCCACTTCCGTCAACTCCAGGCCGGATTCTTCGGCGCTGCTGATCAGCACGCTGAGTGCCAGTAATTTGGGTACGTAGCGACGGGTTTCCGCTGGCAGGTCCAGTGACCAGAAATCGGTGGGTTTGCCGTGGCGGCGGTTATGGCGAATGGCGCGGCTAACGGTGCCGCCGCCGGCGTTGTAGGCGGCCAGCGTCAGCAGCCAGTCGCCGTCAAAGCGCTTGTTGAGCGAGGCCAAGTAGTCCAGCGCGGCGCCGGTGGAATCCAGCACGTCGCGGCGGCCATCGAACCACCAGCTGTGCTTGAGCCCGACATGCTTAGCGGTGCCGGGAATAAACTGCCACAGCCCGGCGGCGCGGCCCGGCGAGTAGGCAAAGGGGTCGTAGGCACTCTCTACCGCAGGCAGCAGGGCAATCTCGCTGGGGAAGTTGCGCTCTTCGACCTTCTCAGTGATGTAGTGAATGTAGCGGCTGGCGCGCTCACTGATGGTTTTGAGATAGCTGGGGTGCTGGCGGTACCAGTCGAGAATTTCCTGGGCCTTGGGGTGTTTGCTGTGCTCACCGAGCTGGTATCCAGCCTCAATGCGCTGCCATACGGTGTGGGGCAGGGCCGGCGCGCTGGTGTCTTGCGGTTGCGGCTGCCTGCAGTCGGCGCCGCGGCAACCCTCGGCAGTGGCTATGGTTACCGCGGGAGTTGATTCGCTGGAGGTGCTGGCGACAGAGGGCTGTTGCAGCTGGCTACAGGCGCCCAAAGCGACGCAAGAAAGTAATTTAAAAGAAATTACTAACCGTTTGTTTTTAAACAAATTCATGCTTTCCCCAAGCAGGTACATCTAGGCGCTGCGGGTGGCCAACCGAGACCGGTCGGCCGCAGGCTTGTTACAAGCTGTTGTTAAAAGCTATCTTTCCAACGCCGTACGGCGGCGAAGGTTTCTACCGCAGAGGCCGGCTCAATACTAGCATAGGCCGCCACCGCCTCGCGCACGGCTGGTTCACAGCAGCGCAGGAAGGGATTGGTAGCCAATTCTTCGCTCAAATTCGAGGGCACCGTGGGCTCGCCGCGCTCGCGCAACCGCTGCACCTGTTGTGAGCGCTGCTGCAATGCGGCATTGCCGGGTTCCACCGCCAGCGCAAAGCGAAGATTGGCAGCGGTGTATTCATGAGCGCAATAGACTCTGGTTTGCGCCGGAAGTTCGCTCAGCCGGCTCAGCGATGCATACATTTGCTCGGCGCTGCCCTCGAACAGGCGGCCACAGCCGCCGGCAAACAGGGTGTCGCCGCAGAACAGTACCGGGCTACCGTCGACGTCGGTGGCGTAGTAGGCAATATGGTCCAGGGTGTGGCCGGGTACCGCCAGCACTTCGAATACTGTGCCCAGTAGCACTGGGCTGTCGCCGTTCGCCATTGGCCGGTCGATATGCGGCGAGCTGCCAGCCGGGCCGTACACCGGTACTGGCGATTGCGCCAACAGTGACTCGATACCACCGACATGGTCGAAGTGGTGGTGGGTGACGACAATGGCGGCCAGCGCCAACCCCCGCTCGCTCAGCGCCGACTGCACCGGGGCGGCGTCACCGGGGTCGACAACCAGTGCGTTTCGGCCGTCGTGCAGGCACCAGATGTAATTGTCGTCAAAGGCGGGGATGGCGAAAATCTGTGGCATGGCTGTCTGCTGGGTTTCCGGTCTGCGGGGTTTTCGATAACTTGTTGATTGTTGAAGACTTTGAGTCTATGTGATCAGCCTAAATCAGGGCCGCCCCCGGCGCAAGTTTACGCGGCGTGTTGAAGGCGTATACTGTGGCCAAAGCGCATTGACGACTGAAATTATGTGGACGGGCACAAGCTATGCCAGTATGGCGTGAACAGGCACCGGAAGCAGAATTGCTGCCCGCTCTGGCGGACTGGTTTCAAAGCCCGCTGGGACGGGCAGTGCTCGCTGATGAGCTGTCGCTGCTCAACGAGGCATTGGCGGATTGTTACGGCAGCAATCTGCTGGAATTGAGTATTGCCCCCCAGTTTTGTGTGTACCGCTGTGAAGGCATGCGTCGCCGTTACTGCCTGGGTACCCCGGCACAGCGCCTGCAGGGGCTGAGGCTGGACGGCGAATGTGAATTCGAGCGCCTGCCGCTGGCCAGCGACTCTCAGGACGTGGTGGTGCTGCACCATCTACTGGAGTTTGTCGCCAACCCACACGCGGTATTGCGCGAGGTCGAGCGGGTGCTGGTGCCGCACGGTCGCGTGGTGGCGATCAATTTCAACCCATTTTCGTTGCTGGCGCTGCGCATGCTGGGCGCGCGGGCGCGCTCGCACAGTGTCTGGCGCAACCATTTTTTGACCTCCCGGCGCATCAGTGACTGGCTGCAACTGCTGGGTTTCGCCATCAATGATGTGCATTACGGGTTTCATCGGGTGCCGCTTAACTCGCCGGGCTGGTTTCTTCGCCACTGGCTACCACCGCAATCCCGCTTGCGGCGCATGCCGTTCGGCGCCGTTCAGGTTTTATCGGCTACCAAGTATCGCGCGCCGCTGACACCGGCTAAAATACGCTGGTCTACCGATTCCCTGGTTAATGTTCGTCCTCTCGGCGCTGCACGTCAGGGGTGCTTACCACGTCAAAAACTCTAAACCGCAGTCTATTTTATGAGCAATAACAATTCCGCCGTCGAAATATTTACCGACGGCGCCTGCCGAGGCAATCCGGGCCCCGGCGGTTGGGGCGCGCTGATGCGCTACGGCGACACCGAAAAACAGCTGTATGGCGGCGAACGCCATACCACCAATAACCGTATGGAGTTGCTGGCGGCCATTCGCGCGCTGGAGGCGCTCAAGCGCCCCTGCAAGGTAACGCTGACCACCGACTCCCAATATGTGCGCCTGGGCATTACCGAGTGGCTGCCCAACTGGAAAAAGCGCAACTGGAAAACGGCCAGTAAGAAGCCGGTAAAGAACGATGATCTCTGGCGCGAGCTGGACCAGCTGGCGCAAACCCACGATATCAGCTGGCACTGGGTGAAAGGTCACAGCGGTCACCGCGAGAACGAGATCGCGGATGATCTCGCCAATCGCGGCATCGACGAGCTCTGAAGCCAGCGGTAGAAGCCCGCTGACGGGGCGCGAATCCTCTGCAGTACCACATAACCACAGGAAATCAGCGTGAGACAGATCGTTCTCGACACCGAAACCACCGGCCTGGAGCCGCGCCAGGGGCACCGTATCATTGAAATCGGCTGTGTCGAGCTGGTGAACCGGCGGCTGACGGGCCGCCATTACCACCAGTACATCAATCCCGAGCGGCAGGTGGAAGACGGCGCCATCGAGGTGCACGGTATCACCAACGAGTTTCTGGCTGACAAGCCGGTGTTCTCGCAAATTGTCGACGAGTTTATCGATTTTGTCGCCGGTGCCGAGCTGGTCATCCACAACGCGCCCTTCGATGTCGGTTTTATCGACCACGAGCTGAAGCTGCTGGGCGGTGATCGCGGCAAGGTCGCCGACCTGTGTTCGGTTGTCGACACCCTGGTGATGGCACGGCAAAAGCACCCGGGGCAGCGCAACAGCCTGGACGCGCTGTGCCAGCGCTACGCCGTCGACAACTCCCAGCGCGACCTGCACGGAGCACTGCTGGATGCCGAGATTCTGGCTGATGTCTACCTGCTGATGACCGGCGGGCAGACCAAGCTAGCACTGGCGGGTGAGGATGGCGGCGACGCAAACGGCGGCCCTCGGGTTGGCGAGATTCGGCGACTGGACAGCAACCGCGCGCCGCT
>JBFHRT010000206.1:0-4578 GCA_041591575.1 Spongiibacteraceae bacterium | reverse complement strand
CCCCCACAGCGCGCTGTCGCCGCGCAACGCCGGCGGAATGGCGGCCGAACGGCCGTCGAGACGGGCGATCTGGTAGGGCTCGCGGCGCATGCCGGGGTCGCTGAACAGCAGCGCGCCCAGAGCGCTGTCCTTGAGTTTGCGCAGGTGGCGCAGGCGGCCGCGCAGGGAGCTGGCCGGCATCAGGCTGCGCGCGTACACCCAGGGTTCGCCGTTGCAGTGCAGCAACACCTCGCGCACCACCGCCTGCTCGCGCGGCGCCATGCCCAGCAGCTCACGTTCTCCCGGCAGCGGCCGGCTCCAGCGCTGGGCCAGCACCTGCACCCGGAAATCGCCACCGGAGGCGGCCACCAGCCGCGCCGTCAGCGAGCCGCGGTCCAGCAGCCAGCGCGCGGTGGCGGCCGGCAGCACCGGCCGCAACCAGCGCCGCCAGTGCCGCCAGGCGGGCTCCGCGGGCTGGAATCCATGGGGGCTAACAGCGTACAATAGCGCGCTTCCAAAAGGCTGGTTAACGTGTTTCAGGGCGCTGCCCTGCACTAAAAGTGGCGGCAGAATGCGGCAATCCCGCGAAAACTGCAAGGGGCCCCCGGTGACCCGCGCACTGTCCAAGAGCCCCGTCCGCCACCTTCACTGATAACGAGGAAAGGCACTGATGAGCAAGTGGGAATGTATCGTATGCGGCTGGGTCTATGACGAAGAGACCGGCGACCCGGATTCTGGCATTGCGCCCGGCACCAAGTGGGAAGACATTCCCGAAGACTGGCTGTGCCCCGACTGCGGCGTCGGCAAGGAAGACTTCGAGCTGATCGAGCAGTCCGAGCCCAGCGCCGTTCCCCACCACGAGGAAGAGCTGCCCGACGAAAACAAGGCGCCCATCGTGGTACTCGGCACCGGCCTGGCCGGCTACGGCCTGGTCAAGGAGCTGCGCAAGCACGACCAAGACACCCCGGTGATCATGATCACCAACGACGACGGCCGCGCCTACTCCAAGCCGATGCTGTCCACCGGCTACACCAAGAACACCACCGCCGACGATCTGGCCCAGGCCGACGCCGGCACCATGGGCAAGCAGCTCAAGGCCAGCGTGTGGACCATGACCCACGTCACCGGCATCGACACCGAAAAGCAGGCCATCAAGCTGGGCGACGCCGAGACCACCATCCACTACAGCAAGCTGGTACTGGCGGTGGGCGCCGACACCATCACCCCGCCGATCAAGGGTGACGCACTGGAGTTCGTGTACTCGGTCAACGACCTGCTGGACTACGACGACTACCGCACCGCCATCACCAAGAACAAGGTGAAGAAGGTCTGCATCATCGGCGCCGGCCTGATCGGCTGTGAGTTCACCAACGACCTGCTCAACGGCGGCTTCGAGGTCGAGGCGGTGGATCCGATGGGCTACTGCCTGCCCACCCTGCTGCCCGAGACTGCCGGCAAAGCGGTACAGGCGGCGCTGGAAGAGCAGGGTGCCAAGTTCCACTTCGGCCCGCTGGTCACCGAGGTCAACAAGAAGGCCGACGGTGAAGGCCTGGTGGTGACCCTCAACAACGGCGACACCATCGACTGCGACCTGGTGGTCTCTGCGGTCGGCGTGCGCCCGCGCACCCAGCTGGCCCAGGACGCCGGCATCGACGTGGGCCGCGGCATCAAGACCGACCGCCTGCTGGAAACCAGTGCCAAGAACGTTTACGCCATGGGCGACTGTGTCGAGGTCGAAGGTCGCGTGCTGGTATACGTAGCACCGCTGATGGCCCAGGCCCGCGCGCTGGGCAAGACCCTGGCCGGCCAGGCCACCGAGGTCAGCTACCCGGCGATGCCGGTCACCATCAAGACCCCCACCTGCCCGGTGGTGGTCAGCCCGGTGGCCGCCGACGCCGAGGGCGAGTGGAACATCGAGCAGGACGGCAACAACGTGGTCGCCACCTTCCGCAACGGCGACGGCCAGCTGCTGGGCTTCGCCCTGACCGGCGACGGCACCAAGCAGAAGATGGCCCTGCAGAAAGAGCTGCCGCCGATTATGGCTTAAGCCAGCGGGCTCTAAACTGCAGCATCGAAAAAGGGCGCCTCGGCGCCCTTTTTTGTGTTCCTGCAACGACGGCAGAATGTTGTTGATAGCGGATGATTATCCGGTCATTGCGAGGAACCGAAGGCTACGCGGCAATCTCGGCCAGGACGGCAGCGAACCCGAATAGCCGAACCTCCCACAACCTCCAGACTAGGCCTGCGCCGCCAACTCCTCTGCGCGCTTGGCAATGGCCGCACTCATCTCGCTGAAGCCGCGGCGCAGGTTGCTGCCCACTGCCAGCGCCACCACCGGCGACAGCCAGCCCGACAGCTCAAAGTGAGACTGGTAGCGACAGCGGCGCTCGCCGCTGGCCTCCAGCCGGTGCGAGCGGTAGCTCTTGAGCATCCCCAGGGCATTGCCGGCCAGGCCGTAGCTGAGCAGGCTGCCAGGCTCATGCTCGAACACGGTTTCGGTCTGCGGCTGGGCCAGTGCCGGCAGCACCCGCACCCGCATGTGAATGGGGGTACCCACCGCCAGACTGGAATCGCAAGCCACCACAAAGGGGTTCCACTCGCCATAGCTGGCGAGATCGGTGAGCACCTGCCACACGATTTCCGCCGGTGCCTCGATATCCAGGGTGTGATCAATCACCAATGCCATTGTCGTTCCTCGTTGTACGCCGCAGGAGGTAGCCCCTGCAGCGCGCATGGATATTATTGCGGCCTATGTTGCTACCAACCACTGTTGCTACCAACCACACGCCGCTGCTTTCACTGCTGTGCCTTACGCTATCGCCTGGACGTCACATCACTTCGTCGTCATCCAGGGGAATTTCTTCCAGCGAAAAACCGGCGGAGCCGCCGGCGGCGTCTGCCGCGTTGCTACCGACGCCCTGGTCCAGTTTGATGCGCAACCGCAGGTTATTGGCAGAATCGGCATTCTTCACCGCCTCGTCCAGCGAGATGCGACCCTCTTTGTACAGGTGGTACAGCGCCGAATCAAAGGTCTGCATGCCCAGGCGCTCAGACTTTTCCATGATTTCCTTGATGCCGTCCAGCTCGCCGCGCAGGATCAGCTCCTGAATGGTGGCCGTGCCCAGCAGCACTTCTACCGCCGCCGCGCGCTTGCCGTCCACGGTGCGCACCAGGCGCTGCGACACAAAGGCGCGCAGGTTCATGCCCAGGTCGGTCAGCAGCTGCGCCCGGCGCTCCTCCGGGAAAAAGTTGATGATCCTATCCAGCGCCTGGTTGGCGTTGTTGGCGTGCAGGGTGGAGATGGCCAGGTGCCCGGTCTCGGCAAAGGCCAGCGCGTGCTCCATGGTTTCGCGGTCGCGAATCTCGCCGATCAGGATCACGTCCGGCGCCTGGCGCAGGGTGTTCTTGAGCGCCGCCGCAAAGGAGCGGGTATCCACCCCGACCTCGCGCTGGTTGATGATGGACTTCTTGTGCTTGTGCACGTACTCGATAGGGTCTTCGATGGTGATGATATGACCGCCGCTGTTGCTGTTGCGGTGGTCGATCAGCGCCGCCAGCGAGGTCGACTTGCCGCTGCCGGTGGCGCCGACAAACAGCACCAGGCCGCGCTTGGTCATGATCACGTCTTTCAGCACCGGCGGCAGCTTGAGGTCATCGAACTTGGGAATCTCGGTGACGATGTTGCGCGCAACGATGGAGACCTCGTTGCGCTGCTGGAAGATATTGATGCGAAAGCGGCCGACGCCGGCGATGGTGATGGCCAGGTTCATTTCCAGCTCGCGCTCGAAAATCTCCTGCTGCTCCTGGTCCATCACGCTGAGGGCAATCTTGCGGATGACGCCGGCCTTCAGCGGCTCCTTGCCCAGCGCCTTCAATACCCCCTGAAACTTGCCACTGGGCGGAGCACCCGTGCTCAGGTACAGGTCTGAGCCGTCGTTCTTCGCCAGTATTCTGAGAAAATCCTTAAACTCCATGGTCTACTACCTGTCTCCAATACCAATAGCGAGCCACAGGCTCACTGAGCGTTATTATTGTTTGCAATCTATGCTCAACGGGAGCGGCGCCAGCGCCAGATCACCCACGTGTAGATGGCCGCGTTGATGGCCAGCAGCGCCAGCCCCAGCAGCCACTGCTGCTCGCGGCTGAGACCGGGGGGATAGATGATCGGCAGCAAATAGTGCTCGATAAAACTGCTGGTATAACCGGCCGCACGGTAGCGGTTTTCCAGCGGCGTCAGCGGGCACACCCAGCCCATCAGCACCACCAGCGCCGCCCAGCCCAGCGCCGGCAGATGCAGCCACAGCCACCAGCGCCGCCACAGTGCCAGCAGCCCGCCGAGCAGCGCAAAGCCGATAAACAGCAGGTGGACGATCACGATTGCGTCGGCCAGCATCTGTTCGCTCACAGCTCCCTCCGCCGCGGCCCTTCCCCGGCTTGTAGCTTACTGCCGCCGGCGGCGACAACACCAGTGCCGCGCGGGCTGCTTCGCCATTGTGCTGCGCCCGGCATCGCATCGCCAGCGCACACCATTGCGCGCGGTGGTGGATACTAACAGACAGCGCTCGCAGGGTGGTCGCCAATGTTGCATTATCATAGCTT
>JBFHRT010000205.1:0-4596 GCA_041591575.1 Spongiibacteraceae bacterium | reverse complement strand
GTTCGCGTCGCGCAGCCATACCGCGTCGAAGCCGCGCTCGGCCAGGAACTGCCGTTTGTGATCGCCGCCGACACTGCCAACGGCCTCAGCGCCCAGCGCCCGCGCCAGCTGCATGGCCTGCAGGCCGACGCCGCCGGCGGCGCTGTGTATCAGCACCCGCTGCCCAGTGCGCAGCTGGCCCAGCTCGCACAGCGCGTACCAGGCGGTCAGCGTGGCCACCGGGAAGGCGGCGCCCTGCGCAAAACTCCAGTCGGCCGGTAGCGGTCGCAGGGTGTCGGCCTCGCAGTCGATAACACTGGCATAGGCGCCGAATCGGGTCGCTCCCATGACCCGGTCGCCGGGCTTTAACGGGCTGTCGGCAGCGCTGGCCTCGACGGTGCCGGCAAATTCCAGGCCGGGAATAAAGGCGCCGGCGGGGGTGGCGGAGTAGAGGCCGCTGAGGGCGAAGATATCGGCGAAGTTGAGGCCGACCGCGGCGACGCGCACCCGCAGTTTGCCCGCCGCTAACGTCGGCAGCGGCTCACGCTGGCGGCGCAGGCGGCTGATGGCGCCGGCCTTGGGGCAGATCCAGATGTCGCGAGTGGGCATGTACGATTGCTCTCTTGAAGCGTGACGTCGTTCTTGCTTCAGTGTGGCAGGGGCTTAGGGAGATTGCCGCGTCGCAGAAAGCGCTAGCGGAAATCTGCTCCTGCAATTTCCGCACTTCCGCCACCCATGGCGGTTGTCGCAATGACGTTTTTTTTCGATGTCGGCAGTCTCTCCCGTCATTGCGAGGAGCGACAGCGACGCGGCAATCTCGTCCAGGATGGCAGTGAGCCGAAGGAGATCGCCACGGCGCTAAAAACGCGCCTCGCGATGACGAGCTTTGGAGGAGGGGGAGGAGCGCGTCATTGCGTGGCCACTGCGCTTCGCGGGCCATGCTAAGGAGCCGCAGGCGACGCGGCAATCTCGTCCAGGCCGGCAGGGACTCCGACAGCCACAGGCCGGGCGCTGGACGCGGTGCCGGCAACGCGCGCTGCGCTTATGCCGGCCTACGGTCAATCGTCGGATTGAATCCCACCACCAACCTCATCGGGCGTTTAGTGCGACTCAAATACCTGCATGGCATAACCGCTGCGCAGCGCCTCGGCAATTTGCGGGTCGTTGCGCAGCGCCGGCTGCTGCAGCTGCTCCTCGCCCAGGTGCTTGCGCTTGACGACATGGGCGTCGCCGAAGCCCTCGCGCATCAGGAAAATCTGCGCCAGCTTCTCGGCGCCGAACAGGTCCTTGAAGTCGATATAGACGATAAAGGGCAGTACCTCGCCGGCCTTGAAGCCGTGCTTGTCGTCGCGGGCGGTGGCATTGAGCGAAAAAATATACATGCAGTGTTCCCGGGGCACGCCCCTCAGGTGGTGATCGCCAGCCGCAGGCCGGCCATGTTCAGTTGCAGTTTGCCCAGGTATTCCAGGCCGGTGGCAGTGCAATGGTCAAAGTGGGTCAGTGCCTCCTCGCCCACCGCCGGGTTGACCTCGGCCAGCGCCGCCAGCCGCGCGCGCTCGTCGCTGCGCTGGCGACGGTAGTTGTCACCGGTGGCGGCGGCGATGTCGGCCAGCTGCGCGCGGGCCAGCTGGTCGATCTCGCTCAGCATTGGCACCAGCTGTGCGCGCACTTCGCGCAGCAGTCGCGGTGCCAGGTGTTTTTTCACGCCCTGGCAGAGCTGGTTGAGCTGATCGAAGGACACTTTCTGTGCCAGTTCGCGGTGCTTGCTGTCCAACAGCAGGCGCAGGCTGTGCTGGCTGAGGTAGCGCGGCAGCTGCAGCCAGGCGGGTGCCGCGGCAGTCACACCGTACAGGGCTTCCAGCAGCAGGGTGCCCGGCGCCAGACCGCGCACCGACAGGGTGCAGATGGTAGCGGCGCCGAACTCACCCGACAGCACCAGCTCGATGGCGCCGCGCAGCAGCGGGTGTTCCCAGCTGAGGTAGGCCATGTCCTCGCGGCGCAGTGCCAGGTTGCGGTCGAAGGTGCCGGTGAGGCCGTCTTCTGGCAGGCCCGGAAAGCTCTCGCAGAACATGTGGTCGCCGGGGCGCAGGATGACGGCCTGCTCGCTGTGGTGCTCGTGCTCAAGGCCAAACTGGTCAGCGACCCGCTCCAGGTAGTGGGCCAGGTCATCGCTGCGCTGCTCCCCGCGCACGGCTTCGACCAGGGTGGCGGCGCGCTCGTCGTCGCAGGAGTTCAGTTCCAGCAGTGCGTCGCGGCCACGGGAGCGCTCGGCGCGCAGTTGTTCGGCGCTGTTGCGGGCGTCAGTCAGCAGCTGTTCCATAGCGGCGCCTGCAGGTTGGCAGCAGGCCTCGCGCAGGGCGTTGCCGTACTGCTGGTAGAGGCTGTAGCCGACGCTGCAGGGCGCGCTGAAAGCGTCTAGCGCCTCGTGGTACCAGCGCAGCAGGCCGGCCTGGGCGCTGCCCTCGTAGTGAGGCAGGTGGATGTTCACCGGGTGCTGCTGGCCGATGCGGTCCAGGCGGCCGATGCGCTGCTCCAGCAGGTCCGGGTTCAGCGGCAGGTCGAACAGTATCAGGTGGCGGGCGAACTGGAAGTTGCGGCCTTCGCTGCCGATCTCCGAGCACACCAGCAGCTGGGCACCGAACTCGGCGTCGCTGAAGTAGGCGGCGGCGCGGTCGCGCTCCACCAGGCTGAGATGCTCGTGGAACACGGTGGTGGCGACGCCGCGGTACAGACGCAGGTAGGTTTCCAGCTCCTGGGCGGTGTCGGCGCTGGCGCAGATCAACAGCACTTTTTCGCCGCGGTTGGCCTTGAGCCACTGCTCCAGCCAGGCCACGCGCGGATCACTGCTCAGCCAGGTTTCACCCAGCAGCAGTTCGGGGCGCAGCTGCTGTTCCAGTGTGCTGTCGGCGCAGGCGCTGAGGTAGCCCTCCGGGGCTGGCAGCGGGTGTGGCTGCAGGCGGCGCTCGGTGAAACCGTTCACCGAGGCGCGGGTATTGCGGAACAGGCTGCGGCCGGTGCCGAAGCGGTCCAGCAGCTCACGACTGGCGCGGTGCACGGCGGCGTTCCAGGCGGCGTCGTCACCGTCGGCGCGCTGCAGCGCTTCCAGGCTGGCGGCCGGCAGGTACTTGGTCAGCTCGTCGGCCAGGCTGCCGCCCTGTAGTTGCTGGCGGGCGTCGTCGGCGCGCAGCTGCTGAATCAGGGTGTTGATGGGCTCGTAACGCTGCTGCTCGGCAGTAAACGCTGACAGGCTGGGATAGCGCTCGGGGTCCAGCAGGCGCAGCCGCGCGAAATGGCCCTCGGCGCCCAGTTGCTCGGGCGTGGCGGTGAGCAGCAGCAGGCCCTCGGTGTTCGCGGCCAGGGTTTCCACCAGGGCATAGCCGGGGCTGGCGGCCTCACCTTCCTGCCAGTCCAGGTGGTGGGCCTCGTCGACGATCAGCAGATCCCAGCCGGCGGCAACCGCCTGCTCGCGGGCCTCGTCGTCTTCGCTCAGCCAGTTGATGGAACTCAGCACCAGCTGCGCGCTCTCGAAGGGATTGTCGCTGCCGGATTCGCGCAGCGCGGCGCAGCGCTCGGCGTCCAGCAGGGTGAAACTGAGGTTGAAGCGGCGCAGCATTTCCACCAGCCACTGGTGCAGCAGGCTGTCGGGCACCAGGATCAGCACCCGGCGTGCGCGCTCCAGCAACAGCAGCTGGTGCAGCACCAGGCCGGCCTCGATGGTCTTGCCCAGCCCCACCTCGTCGGCCAGCAGCGCCCGCGGTCGCGGCCGGTTGGCCACTTCGTGGGCGATATACAGCTGGTGCGGCAGCAGCTGCGCGCGGGCGCCGAGCAGGCCGCGGGCGAGGCCGCGCTGGTATTCGCCGCGCTGTTGCAGGGTGGCGGCGCGCAGCTCGTAGCGGCGCAGGTGTTCTACCTGGCCCGCCAGCAGCCGTTCCTTGGGGCTGCTGAGCTGGCTGTGGGCACACAGCAGTTGCTCCATCACCGGGTATTCGTTGCCGGCGTCGTCGTGGGCGCGGTAGAGCAGGCAGCCGCCCAGCGAGTCCACCGCCGAGACCACTAGCTCGCCGTGCTCCTGGTCCTGGATGCGGTCGCCCACCTGGTACTGGATCCGCGACAGCGGCGCGTTGGCGATGGCATAGGTGCGCTCCTCGCCACAGGCGGGGAAGCCGATCACCACCCGGCGCTCTTCTACGGCGGTGATGATGCCCAGCCCCAGCTCGGGGTCTGAGTTGCTGATCCAGCGCTGGCCGACAATGAATTCGTTACTCATGGGTGTGTAAAGGGTTCTCGCGGGGCTTGGGCAGGGTGATGGCGATCAGTGCGCGGGGCGGGGGCTCCGGCGCGGGCCTGGTTCGCCTCCTGGCTGTCGATTTACAACGGGCTGGGGATTTTACGCGGGTACGCCGCCGAGATACAGACCCAATGGGACTCGCCGGGCCAGCGATTGGCCGCCAGCGGCTCCCGGCAACGGCCCGCCGCGGAGGCGGGTCACCCCCAGCGCTATACTGTTAGAGGGGGCGGATTGCCCCTGCTGGTTGGAAGCGGGGCGCTGCGGGTGCGATATCCGTGCAATCCCATCATGCTGCGAGGCTGGGATGCCACACACAGGTTCACTGCGGG
>JBFHRT010000204.1:0-4608 GCA_041591575.1 Spongiibacteraceae bacterium | reverse complement strand
GGGCTTTGCCGACTTTCTCAAGGCGCAGGGGCTGTGGGATAGCGCGGTGTTTGCAGTACTGGGCGACAGCGGCGAGGCGTTCTACGAGCACGGTTACAGCAACCACTCCGGCCCCATGTATGACGAGGCGGTGCGCACGCTGCTGCTGGTCAAGGCGCCGCAGCAGCGCCGCGGCGAGCTTCACCCGCACCCGGTCAGTCATATCGATGTGGTGCCGGCGGTGCTGGATCTGCTCGGTTTGCCGGCGTCGCCATCTTTTCAGGGGCTGTCGCCCTTCTCGGCGGCGGCGAAACGGCCGATCTACATGCACAGCAACGCCATCGTGACCCAGCACGGTGTGGTGCACTGGCCCTGGAAGTTTCTGGAAACGGTGTACCCGCAGCGGCGTGAGGAGTTGTTCAATCTGGCTGCCGACCCCGGCGAGCGGCGCAACGTGGTGGCCGAGCAGCGCGCGGCGGCGCGGCAGCTGCGCGGCGATCTGGCGCTGTGGAAGCTGAAGCAGATCAGCTACTACCGCCAGCCCGACTACCACCAGCACTACTGGCCGCCCAAGGTTGGCGCGTCGCCAGCGCCGCCGGCAGCGACGACTGCGGCGGGCGCCGTTGCGGCACCCGCGCTCAGTCTGTCGGTGTCGGAATAGCGGCGGCCGTTACTTCAGCTTCTTGTGCTTGACCCGGTGCGGCTGCGCCTGGGCACCTTTGCGCGCCACCAGGTCATCGTGGTACTCGCTGTAGTTGCCCTCGAAGAACACGATGTCGCCGTCGTCCTCGTAGGCGAGGATGTGGGTGGCGATGCGGTCCAGGAACCAGCGGTCGTGGGAAATGACCATGGCGCAGCCGGGGAAGGCCAGCAGCGCGTCTTCCAGCGCGCGCAGGGTTTCCACGTCGAGGTCGTTGGAGGGTTCGTCCAGCAGCAGCACATTGCCGCCCTGCTTGAGGGTGCAGGCCAGGTGCAGGCGGCCGCGCTCACCACCGGAGAGTTCACCCACGCGCTTTTGCTGATCCGAACCCTTGAAGTTGAAACGGCCGATATAGGCGCGCGAGGGCACCTCGTAGCTGCCGATCTGCAGGATGTCGGCGCCGTCGGACACCACTTCCCACACGGTCTTGCTGTCGTCCAGGGCGTCGCGCATCTGCTCCACCGACACCAGTTTGACGGTCTCGCCCAGGCGGATGGAGCCGCTGTCGGGCTGCTCGACGCCGGTGAGCATGCGGAACAGGGTGGTCTTGCCGCGACCATTGGCGCCGATGATGCCGACGATGGCGCCGGCGGGCACGTTGAAGCTGAGATTCTCAAACAGCAGACGGTCGCCGTAGGCCTTGGACACGCCGTCGACCTCGATCACCACGTCGCCCAGGCGCGGGCCCGGCGGGATATAGATCTCGTTGGTCTCGTTGCGGCTCTGGAAGTCCTGGGAGTTCAGTTCCTCAAAGCGCTGCAGGCGTGCCTTGCTCTTGGCCTGGCGACCCTTGGGGTTGGAGCGCACCCACTCCAGTTCGGCCTTGATCGCCTTCTGCCGCGAGGCCTCGCTGCGGGCCTCCTGCTCCAGCCGCTGCTCCTTGGTCTCCAACCAGGTGGAGTAGTTGCCTTCATAGGGAATGCCGCGACCGCGGTCCAGTTCCAGAATCCAGCCGGCGGCATTGTCCAGGAAGTAGCGGTCGTGGGTGATGGCCACCACGGTGCCGGGGAAGTCGCACAGGAAGTGCTCAAGCCAGGCTACGGATTCTGCGTCCAGGTGGTTGGTGGGCTCGTCCAGCAGCAGCATGTCGGGGTTGGACAGCAGCAGCCGGCACAGTGCCACCCGGCGGCGCTCACCACCGGAGATCTTGCTCACGTCGGCGTCCCAGGGCGGCAGGCGCAGGGCATCGGCGGCCACTTCCAGGCGGTGCTCCAGGTTGTGGGCGTCACTGGCCTGGATGATGTCCTCCAGCTTGGCCTGCTGCTTGGCCAGGGCGTCAAAGTCGGCATCGGGTTCGGCGTAGGCGGCGTAGACCTTCTCCAGCTCCGCCATCGCGTCGATGGCCTCGCTGAGGCCCTCCTCGACATTGCCGCGCACATCCTTGT
Source organism: Spongiibacteraceae bacterium (assembly GCA_041591575.1). Lineage (GTDB taxonomy): Bacteria > Pseudomonadota > Gammaproteobacteria > Pseudomonadales > Spongiibacteraceae > JBFHRT01. The sequence goes on along the minus strand of JBFHRT010000204.1, from coordinate 2,544 downwards.
CCGGGTTCAGCTGCGGCTCCTGCGGCAGGTAGCCGATCTTGATGCCGGCCTGGGGGCGGGCCTCGCCGTTAAACTCGGTGTCGATGCCGGCCATGATGCGCAGCAGGGTGGATTTGCCGGCGCCGTTGAGGCCGAGCACGCCGATCTTGGCGCCCGGGAAAAAGGACAGTGAGATGTCCTTGAGAATCTCGCGCTTGGGCGGCACGGTCTTGCCGACCCGGTTCATGGTGTAAACGTACTGAGCCATGCTTGTTACCTGAATAAGCTGGTTTCGGAAATAGGGCTGAAAGTTGCCGGCAAGTTACCGGAACGGGGCGGGGGAATCAATCGGCCGCCGGCTCAGCCGGTAGGCCCGCCTAAGCGCAGCGTAGCGGGCGCCTCACCGCGCAAGCCGGCGCAAACGCAGCGAAGCGGGCTAGGGCGACAGTTCATAATACTGCACGCTAAACAGCTGCCCGGCATCGCTCCACAGGCCGCGGCGCACAAACCCGGCTGAGCCAGCTAGTTCGGCGAAGTCGTCGCTGTCATATTTGAAGCTGTTCTCGGTGTGAATGCTGTCGCCGGCGCCGAAGTCGAAGCTGTGGCCATTGAGCCGCACGCGCTGCGCGCGCTCGCTGATCAGGTGCATTTCGATGGCGCCGCTGGCGTCATTCCAGTGGGCGCGGTGGCGCCACTGGGCCAGATCGAAATCGGCCCCCAGCTCGCGATTGATGCGCGCCAGCAGGTTGAGGTTGAAGTCGGCGGTGACGCCGGCGCTGTCGTTGTAGGCGCGCTCCAGTATCCGCGGGTCTTTTTTCAGGTCGACGCCGATCAGCAGGCCGCCGGGCTCACCGCCCTGGGCCGCCAGTTGCGCAAAGCGCCGCAGAAAGGCCAGGGCTTCGGCGGGCGCGAAGTTGCCGATGGTGGAGCCAGGAAAGAACACCAGGGTTTTGGCAAAGTCCGCGCCAGGGTGCGGCAGTGCCAGCGCCGAGCTGTAGTCGGCGCAGACCGGCAATACCTCCACCGCCGGGAACTCTCGCTGCAGCGAGGCCGCTGCCGCGACCAGTTGCTCGCGGGCGATATCGACGGGAGTGTAGGCCGCCGGGGCCGCCAGCGCCTGCAGCAGCAGGCGAATCTTGAGGCCGGCGCCGCTGCCGTATTCGACGATGCGCGCCTTGGGGCCGATCAGTGCGCTCATCTGGCTGAGGTGCTGGCGCAGGATGGCGACCTCGGTGCGGGTGGGGTAGTACTCGGGCAGTTCGCAGATCTGCTCAAACAGCTGCGCGCCGCGCTCATCGTAGAAGTACTTGCAGGGCAGTTGCGGCGGCCGCGCGCTCAGCCCGGCCAGGCATTCACTGAGGAAGTCTCCACTCTCCGGCTGCAAGTCCAGCAGCTCGACGCTGTCGGCGGTATTGCTGTCAAACATCGCGTGCCAGCCTCAGCCCGGCGTACTGCCAGCGCATGTGGGGATAGAAAAAATTGCGGTAGCTGGCGCGACTGTGGCCGGCCGGAGTGATGCAGGCGCTGCCGCGCAGCACCATTTGGTTGGCCATGAATTTGCCGTTGTACTCGCCGACAACGCCGGCCAGCGGCTGGAAGCCGGGGTAGGGCTGGTAGGGCGAGCGCGTCCACTGCCACAGTGCGCCGAATAGCTGCGCCATGCCGCCACCGTTAGCGCATGCGGGCTCCAGTTGCTGGCGGTGATCGCTGCTGCTTTCCCGCGCCGCCAGCTCCCATTCGTATTCTGTGGGCAGTCGCGCGCCGGCCCAGCGCGCGTAGGCGTCGGCTTCGTAGTAGCTGATATGGCTCACCGCTCGCGCTGGCGCCAATGGCCGCTCGCCGTGCAGGCTGAACTCGCGCCAATCGTCACCATCAGCGCGCCAGTACAGCGGCGCGCTCACACCCTCGGCCTGCAGCCAGTCCCAGCCGTCGCTCAGCCACAGCTGCGGGCGCTGGTAGCCGCCGTCGTCGATAAAGTCGCGCCACTAACCGTTACTCACCAGCCGCGTGGCCAGCTCGAAGGGTTCGAGCAGGGCGCGGTGCTGCGGGGTCTCACTGTCGTAACAGAACTGGCTGCCGTCGGCGCCAAACTGCTGGATGCCGCCTTCAAAGCGCTGCCAGCCCAGCGGGGCTGTCTCGGCGCTATCAGCTGATTGGGGAGGCGGCGCGTAGGCGGGCGCAAGCGGGTTCTGCGCCAGCAGATGTTTGATATCCATCAGCAGCAGTTCCTGGTGCTGCTGTTCGTGGTTGAGGCCCAGCAGTAGTAGCGCGGCAATGGCGCCGTCGGTGCCGTGGGCCGCGGGCAGCCAGTCCAGCAGCGCGGTGTCCACATGGCGGCGGTAGGCCAGTACCTCTTCCAGAGAAGGGCGGCTGAGCAGGCCGCGGCGGGGGCGGGGGTGGCGCTCGCCGGCCCCCTGGTAGTAGCTGTTGAACAGGTAATTGAACTGCGGGTGAAACTCGCGATAGCCGGGGCAGTGGGGCCGCAGGATAAACTGCTCGAAAAACCAGCTGGTATGGGCCAGGTGCCACTTGGCGGGGCTGGCATCGGGCATGGACTGCAGCGCG
>JBFHRT010000203.1:0-4623 GCA_041591575.1 Spongiibacteraceae bacterium | reverse complement strand
GCGTCCTTGATGCCAAAGCCCACGGTGATGGGCAGATCAGTGTGGGATTTGATCTGCTGCAGTTTGCCGCGCACCGCATCCACATCCAGGTGCCCTGCCCCGGTGACGCCTTTCAGCGACACGCAATACAGGTAGCCACTGGCCATAGCGGCGATCTTGGCGATGCGCTCGTCGGTAGTGGTAGGTGCCAGCAGGAAAATGTTGTCGATGGCGACCCGCTTGAGCTCCTTGTTGAGATCAGCAGCCTCTTCGGGCGGCATATCCACAGTCAACAGGCCGTCGACACCGGCCTGCTGGGCGGCATCGGCAAAGGCGCCGTAGCCCATGCGCTCAACCGGGTTGGCATAGCCCATCAACACCACCGGGGTGTCGGCGTCGCGCTGGCGAAACTCGGCCACCATCGCCAGCACGTCGCGCAGGGCGATGCCGTGCTCCAGCGCGCGCTCGTGGGCCAGCTGGATCACCGGCCCTTCCGCCATCGGATCGGAAAACGGTACGCCCAGCTCGATAATATCGGCGCCACGGCGCACCAACTCGTGCATCAGCGCCACGGTGGCGCCGGGCAGCGGATCGCCGGCGACAATATACGGTACCAGCGCCTTGCGCCCATCGGCGCGCAGGCGATCGAACAAACCAGTCAAGCGACTCAAGACAATACCTCGTTAACTCAGCTCGATGCCGTCGATCTCGGCAACAGTATGGATATCTTTATCCCCGCGCCCCGACAGGCTGACCACCATAATCTGGTCTGAGGACAGGGTCGGCGCCAGCTTGCGCGCGTAGGCCAGTGCGTGGCTGGACTCCAGCGCCGGCATGATGCCCTCCACCTGGGTGAGTTCGCGGAAAGCTGCCAGCGCCTCGTCGTCATTGACAGTGACGTACTGGGCACGGCCAATATCCTTCAGCCAGGAGTGCTCTGGACCAACGCCGGGATAGTCCAGCCCCGCCGACACCGAGTGGGTGTGAATGATCTGACCGTCCACATCCTGCATCAGGTAGGTGCGGTTGCCGTGTAGAATACCCGGCTCGCCGGCGGTGAGCGGCGCCGCATGCTTGCCGGTCTCGACCCCGTAACCGCCGGCCTCAACGCCGTACATCGCCACCTGCTCGTCTTCCAGGAAGGGGTGGAACAGGCCGATGGCGTTGGAGCCACCGCCGACGCAGGCCACCAGCGCATCCGGCAAGCGCCCGGCCTGCTCCAGGCACTGGGCGCGCGCCTCGCGGCCGATAACGCACTGAAAATCGCGCACCAGCTGCGGATAGGGATGCGGGCCGGCGGCGGTGCCAATGATGTAGAAGGTATCGTCGACGTGGGTGACCCAGTCACGCATGGCCTCATTCATGGCGTCTTTCAGTGTGCGCGAGCCGGATTTCACCGACACCACCTCAGCGCCCAACAGCTTCATGCGATACACGTTCAGTGCCTGGCGGCGCACGTCTTCCTCACCCATGAACACCTGGCACTTCATGCCCAGGCGGGCCGCCACGGTAGCGGTGGCCACGCCGTGCTGGCCGGCGCCGGTCTCGGCGATGATGCGGGTCTTGCCGGTGAACTTGGCCAGCAGTGCCTGGCCAATGGTGTTGTTGATCTTGTGCGCGCCGGTGTGATTGAGGTCTTCACGCTTGAGATAGATCTGGGCACCACCCAGCTCTCGGCTCCAGCGCTCGGCCAGGTACAGCGGCGACGGGCGACCGACGTAGTGGGCCAGATCGCGGTCGAACTCCGCCTGAAAATCAGGGTCGTCCTTGAGCTTGTTGTAGGCGGCCTCGAGTTGATCCAGCGCCTGCATCAGCGTTTCGGAGACAAAGCGGCCACCGTAGGGGCCAAAATGGCCGCTGGCGTCCGGCATGTGGCTGTAGTCGACTTTCTTCAATTCACTCACCTGTACTTTGGCGCCTCAACGGCGATCGGCCTCACCGACCGCCGCAACGAAGCGCGCGATTTTTTCCGGGTCTTTGCAGCCGGGTGCGTGCTCGACCCCGCCGCTGACATCTACAGCGTAGGGCCGCAACTCGGCCACCGCAGCCCCAACATTGTCGGGATTGAGGCCACCCGCCAGCACAATCCGCTGGCGCAGCGACAGCGGTACCCGCTGCCAATCAAAGGTTTCGCCGGTGCCGCCAGGCACCCCTGCCTTGTAGCTGTCCAGCAGCAAGCCCGCAGCGCTGTGATAGCGCCGGGCCTCGGCTTCGACGTCAATATCAGGTCGCATCCGCAGTGCCTTCATGTAAGGCCGGTCAAAGCCCTCGCAATAGGCTGGCGCCTCACTACCGTGAAACTGCAGCAGGCCCAGCGGCACCTCCGCCAGCACCGTGTTCACCGCATCGGCATCGGCGTCCACAAACAGGCCTACCGGCACCACAAATGGTGGCAGAACGGCACAGATTTCCCGCGCCTGCGCTGCGCTCACGCAGCGTGGGCTGGGGCCGTAGAACACCAGGCCGATGGCGTCGGCGCCGCCAGCTACCGCACAGCGCGCGTCCTCGGGGCGGGTGATGCCGCAGATTTTGATACGGGTGCGATGCACAACGGGCGCTGCCAAGCCATTGAAATGGGTCCCGATTCTATCAGACAGGAGCGCGGCCTGTCTTTCGGGAGAGCGGGAAAATGTCCCCCTGGCCCTGCAAAACGCTTGACGGGAGACGGGAAACGCAATGCGCGCGACATCCCGCGTACACGCCCGCCGCCGCACAAGACCCAATCGCCTGCGGGGCAGGCTGCTACCGCGGCATCCAAGTCGCGCTGGGCTCTGCCCTGTGGGCGATTCTCGGTGGCGCGGGGCTTTGTGGGCGAAAACGTCTTTATAGGAAGAATGGGCCCAGCGCGGAGGCCGGCAGCGCGAACTGCTCCGGGTAGCTGACATCGACCAGGTACAGGCCATCGGGGGGCGCGGTGACGCCACCGGCGCAGCGGCTGCGGCTCTCCAGCACCTCGCGCGCCCAGCCAGGCTGCGCTTCACCACTGCCCACCGCCATCAGCACACCGACAATATTGCGCACCATGTGATGCAGAAAGGCGTTGGCCTGGATGTCGACCACCACCAGGTCGCCGCGGCGGCTCACCTCAATAAAATGGACATTGCGCATCGGTGTGCGCGACTGGCAACCGGCTGCACGGTAGGCGCTGAAATCGCGCTCGCCCAGCAGTGCCTGGGCATCGGTGTGCATCTGCTGCGCATCCAGCGGACGGTCACACCAGGTGACGCCGCCACGCAGGTGTGCGGAACGCAGTGGCGCGTTGTAAATGACATAGCGGTAACGGCGGGCAAAAGCAGAGAAGCGGGCGTGAAACTCGGAGGGTACCGGCCGCGCCCATTGCACAGCAATGCCTTTGGGAAGATGGGAGTTGCCGCCAAAGACCCAGGCCTTTTCGCTGCGCACCACCGGCGCATCGAAGTGAACCACCTGGTGGGTGGCGTGTACGCCCCGGTCGGTTCGCCCGGCGCACTGAACTTGAATGGGTTGGTCTGCCACCCGCCCCAGGGCAGCCTCCAGCGCCTCCTGAACGGTGTTGACCGCCGGTTTGCGCTGGCTCTGCCAGCCGAAATAGGCGGCGCCATCGTACTGCAGCGCCAATGCGATACGGCTACCTGCGGGCAGCGCCGCTGTACTTGCTGGACCTGCCATGCATCAGAGACGTTCTAACAGGCTGCCGGCTTCCTGCCTCTGCGCTTCGTCGCCTTCCTGCACGACTTCCTGCAGCATTTCCCGCGCGCCCTCGGTGTCACCCATATCAATATAGGCCCGCGCCAGATCCAGCTTGGTACTGACTTCGTCGCTGTCGCCCAGCAGGCCGAAATCGTCCATATCATCGCCGCCGGCCAGCTCGTCGAGCACAGGCTCCGCGGCGGCCGGCGCAGGCGCCGATTCAGCGGCGGGCTCAACAGGCGCGGCCGGTTCAGCCGGCAGATCCAGATCAGCAGACTCCAGACCACCCGTTTCCAGCTCATCGGTATCAAGATCAGCCAGATCGAGGTCGTCGAGATCAAGGTCGAATTCGCCGCCCGAACTCAGCGTTTCGTCGAGTTCCAGGTCTAGCCCCGCCGAGCCCGCCTCAGCTTTGGCGCCAACGTCGATTTCTTCGTCTGTTGGTTCTGCTGCGGACTCGCCAAGCTCCAGATCCAGCTCACCCAGATCACCAAGGTCGGCATCCAGCGACTCCAACGACTCATCAAACGACAGTCCGCCCGCCAGCTCGTCATCAGCTTCGGCCAGCTCCTCACCGCCCGCCTCATCGATATCCAACGATAGCTCGTCGTCTTTGTCTGCAGCGCCGCCCAGCTCAACGTCCAGGTCGAAATCCAGCGCATCGTCTACTTCGCCGGCAACATCCAGCTCCGCGTCTTTCTCGGGCTCCGGCTCGGGCTCGCTTTCGGCGCCAACCCCCAGCCCCAGGTCGAGATCCTCTTCCGGCTCGTCACCAAGGCCCAACCCCTCGTCCAGGTCGAGGTCGAGGTCGAAGGACAGCGTTTCGTCGCCAGCGTCATCCTCCTCAGGCTCGGCAGCAGGCGTCTCTTCCGCCTCGGCGGCGGCCTCAAACGAAAACTCGCCCTCGTCGAGCACATCCGCTGCAATCGCGGTGGGCTCCTCCTCGGCAGCGGCTTCATCCAGATCGAAATCCAG
>JBFHRT010000202.1:0-4632 GCA_041591575.1 Spongiibacteraceae bacterium | reverse complement strand
TACGTAGACGCCGGCGGCCTGCTGCAGGTGGGCCCGGAATCCGCCGGCGCCGACCCCGGACCCGCCTGCTACGGGCTTGGAGGCCTGCGCCCAACCGTGACCGACGCCAATGCCGTGCTCGGCCGCCTGCGCCCAGACGCCTTCCTCGGCGGGCGCATGGCGCTGGACATCGACGCCGCGCGCCGCGCCGTGGCCACTATCGCCGAGCCGCTGGGGCTGGATATCGAGACCGCTGCGGCAGGTATTGTCAGCATTGCCAACGAACATATGACCCGCGCGCTGCGGGTTATTTCGGTGCAGCGCGGCCACAACCCCGCCGATTTCCAGCTGTGCTGCTTCGGCGGCGCCGGCGGCCTGCATGTATGCGCACTGGCCGAGGCACTGGGCACCGATCGCATTCTTATCCCGGTCAATGGCGGCGTACTCTCGGCCCAGGGCATGCTGGTGGCCCCGCGCGAGCGCCAGCTGTCGCGGACGCTGGGCCAGAACCTGGACGCAATCAACCAGGGCGATGTGGACGCACTGCTGGCGGCAATGGCAGAGCGCGGACGCGAAGAACTGCTGCGCGAAGGGGTGGATACCGCCGCCATCAGCGCCAACCCCAGCCTCGACCTGTGCTACCAGGGCCAGACTTATACCCTCAACCTGCCGGGCTGCGATCTGCGCAAGGCTGCCGAGGCCTTTCATCGCGCCCACGAGGCCCGCTACGGCCACCGTATGGCGCTGCCGGTACGGCTGGTCAATCTACGGCTGGCGCTGCGCGCACCGCAGGCGCCGGTGGAGCTGCCCGAGCTGGCTTCAAGCCAACATGCGACGCCCTACCAGCAGGCCTCGTTGCACGGTCACAGCAACCCGGTGCCCGTCTACGCCCGCGCCGAGCTGGCCCCAGGGCAGGCCATTAGCGGCCCGGCACTGATCACCGAAACCATCGCCACCACGATGCTGGAGCCGGGCTGGCAGCTGAGCGTCGACCGCTGGGGCAATCTGCAGCTGAAAAAATAACGCCCTCGCACCTGCTGCCGCCCCGAGGGAACGCCGCGGCAATTGCGCCACCTGATGGCTGCGGCTAAAGTGCAGTGACAATATGGAAGGCCAAAATGGCAGGACAAGCAAAGCAGTGAACATGGCACAGCGGCTGGGTATCGCCGCACGAGCGGCGCGCCGCTCCCAGCGCACCCAGATCAAACAGCGCTTTCTCGATATCAACCGCGAGCGGTTACTGCGCGCCCGCGAGGTACTCAACAGCCGCCAGCAGCTGTTCCTGGATGCCCTGCCGCTGCTGTTCCATGTCAACCACCCCATTCTGCCGGGCTATGTCTCCCAGCAGGTGCCCTGCGGCGTCGCCCACTACCAACCCGACGACATGACCCTGCGCCGCGTGCAGCGACAGCTGGCCGGCAGTTTCGTCTACCGGCCACCACTGCAGCGCAGCGCGCAAATTCACAGCCTGTTTCTGATGGGCTCCTGCGGCACCATCGCCCAGTCCGACCGTTCCGACCTCGACATCTGGCTGTGCCCGGCACCGGACCTCGACGCCAGCGAGCGCGACCTGCTGCTGCAGAAAGCCGAGCTGGTGTCGACCTGGGGGGCTTCGCTGGGGCTGGATGCGCACTTTTTCCTGATGGACAGCAACGAGTTTCGCCGTGGCGAGCGCGAGGCGTTGACGGTGGAAGACTGCGGCAGCAGCCAGCACTTCCTGCTGCTGGACGAGTTCTACCGCACCAGCCTGCTGCTGGCGGGGCGGCTGCCGCTGTGGTGGCTGATTCCTCCGGAGCAGGAGGCTCGCTACGACGATTCCGCCAGCAAACTGCAACGCCGACTGGATTTCAACGCCGAGGACTGCATCGATTTCGGCGGCATCAGCCAGATTCCCGCCGGCGAATTTATCGGCGCCGGCATCTGGCAGCTGTACAAGGCCATCTACTCGCCACACAAGTCAGTGCTAAAGCTGCTGCTGACCGAGGTCTACGCCAACGAGTATCCCGGCGGCGAACCACTGGCCTTGACCTTTAAGCGCCAAGTCTACGCCGGCCAGCTCGATATCGACCGGCTGGACCCCTATATCGCCGCCTTCGAGCGGCTGGAGCGTTACCTGCTGGAGCGCGGCGAGAGCGATCGACTGGAGCTGGTGCGGCGCTGCTTTTACTTCAAGGTAGGACTAAAACTGTCGCAGCGGCGTGCAACCACCGACAACTGGCGCCTGTCGCTGATGCGCGAGCTGGTGCAGCGCTGGGGCTGGGCGCCCGAGCACCTGGTCAACCTGGATACCCGTGAACAGTGGCGGGTGCGCCGTGCCAAGGAAGAACACAGCCTGCTGGTGCGCGAACTGACCGACAGCTACCGCTTCCTGCAGGATTTTGCCCGCCGCAGCCGCAGCCAGGCGCTGATCAACTCGCAGGAAATGACGATACTGGGCCGCAAACTTTACGCCGCCTTCGAGCGCAAACCCGGCAAGATGGAATGGCTCAACCCCGGCATCGCCCCCAGCCTCAGCGAGGAGGACCTCAGCTTTCACTACTGGGGAGAAACCGATGGCAAGCCGCAGTGGGCGGTGCATGCCGAACACCCCCACCCGGCCGGCTTTGACCCGAGAGCGGCGCTGAAAAAGGGCGACAGCCTGCTGGCTCTGCTCGCCTGGTGCTACTGCAATGGCCTGATGACCGCCAGCACGCGCCTGCATATCAGTGGCCAGTCGGCACCAGTGAGTGAGGCCGAGCTGCTGCGCATCACCCATTGCCTGCGCGAACAGTTGCCGGCGCACTCCTTTGCCAAGCTGCAGGAGGAGCACGGCAACTTCAGCCAACCCAAGCACCCCACCCAGATAATGGTGTTTGCCAATGTCGGCAGCGGCGCCAACAAAGCCGCTCGCAATCGCGACGTTCCGGTACACAATACCGAGGTGCTGCTGCTCAACAGCTGGGGCGAGGTGATTGCCCAACGCTTCGCCGGCGACACCGCAATTGTTGAAGGTATTCGTCAATTTCTGCAGATGGCACCGCCCGGCCTGAGCGAGGCGCCACCGCCCAGCCTGCACTTTTTCTGCTTTGCCGAGCGCGATGCCAAGCTCGCCACCGACTACCTGGAGCAGCTGGCACGCAACATCCTGCGCTGCTATTACAGCGGGCGCCACCCGCTGAGCAGCCGCTACGTGATCGAAGTCGGCGGCCGCTTTTATATCCTGCAGCCGCAGGAACACGATATCGAAGCGCTGGCCGCCAACAGCTACTCGGAGCTGATCCAGTTGCTGGGCAAGTCCCAGCCGGAATACAGCCCGATTGTGCTCGACGCTCACTGCGCGCAGAACTCAGCCCTGGCCGCCATTCTCAAGCGCGCGCGCACCCAGGGCATTCAGGTGTTCTTGCACAGCCGCGATGACTTTGTCGATGTATTCGTGATGGACGAGAAGGCATCGCTGTTTTATTCACCGATGCTGTGCCGCGAACTCGATGCCCTGCACCACGCCCTCAATGCCTTTCTTACCGCGGGTCAGCCAACGACACCGGCAGCACCGCGGCTGGACTACTACCGGCTGCAACAGGAAGAGGGGCAGTGGCAGACCCACAAGCTGTCACCGCCGCGCAGCGCGGGCCGTTATCACGCCGTGCAGGCAATCGCCCACACCGACAGCGGAGGCCACACCCGCTTTGACCTGGCGTTCAACAACCAGCGCTACAGCCACGCCGAATGGGGTGAGCGGCTCTATAAGGAACTGGCCCGACAGGTGGCGGACGCCCAGCGTGAACCCGCGCCCTATCACCCCTGCTACGTCACCGAGCTGCAGTGGCACAGCGGCAACGGCAAACGCCACCAGACCGTGCAGCGCCTGCATTACAAGCAGTTATTAGAGGAAGCGATCAATACCGAGTTGCTGTCCATTGATCCGGGGGAATTGAGCGGCACGGGCGGCGGTTCGCAATGACGGATTAATTACCTGGCATCGAGTACCCCGTCATCGCGAGGAGCGCTTTTTGGCGACGCGGCGATCTCCTTCAGCACACTGCCACACTGGAAGAGATTGCCACGCCGCCTGCGACGGCTCGCAATGACAAGGTTCGGCCTTTAGGCCTTGCCTCACACGCTATCAGTCCTTGATCACGTCGTAGGCGATACCCAGCTGGTACAGGATCTGCGTCACCGTACTGAACAGGGTCAGACGATCGGTGTAATCGGCGTCGATGGGCACCACGATGGTGTCGCCTTCGGCGATCCTGGCGCCGAACCAGCTGTTGCGCGGCACCATCACCTGGCCGTTGGCGCGGATCACGTAGATGCGCATTTTGTCAGCCCGCTCGCGCAGGCCACCGGCACGCTCCAGGTAATCCTTGTAGGACAGGCCATCCTCAAACACATGGCTAGAGGGATACTGCACCTCGCCGACAATGCTGACGGTATTGCTGCGTGCCGGCACATAGAGCTCGTCACCGTCTTCCAGCACGATGTTGTGGTCGGGATTGCCGGCCATCGCCGCCGGCAGGCTGATCACCAGCCGCCCCAGCGCCTCGGCCTCATCCAGTTCGTCCACCACCTTCAGCGCCTCCGACGGCGACACGCTAAGGCCGCCGCCGATGCTGGATTTCTGCAGAGACAGGGTCGCCACCTGCTCTTTCAGGCGCTCGCGCAGACGGTCCAGCT
>JBFHRT010000201.1:0-4641 GCA_041591575.1 Spongiibacteraceae bacterium | reverse complement strand
GGCATGAATCCGTCGTTATGGGTCGCCAAAACCGGACTGGATGCACAGCAGCTGCGGATGCAGGTGGTGAGCAACAACCTCGCCAACGCCAACACCACTGGCTTCAAGCGCGGCCGCGCCGTGTTTGAAGATCTGCTTTACCAGAATGTGCGCCAGGTGGGCGGGCAGACCTCGCAGCAAACCCGCTCGCCCAGCGGCCTGCACCTGGGCACCGGGGTGCGCATCGTCGCCACTGAAAAACTGTTCCATCAGGGCACACTGACCCAGACCGAGGGTCAGTTGGATATGGCCATCAACGGCCGAGGCTTTTTTCAGGTGCGGCTGCCTGACGGCACTCTGGCCTATACCCGCGATGGTTCGTTCAAGCTGGATGATCAGGGCCAGATGGTCACTGCCAGCGGCAATATCGTCGAGCCAGGCATCACCCTGCCGGCAGAGGTGCAGAGTTTGACCGTGGGTTCTGACGGCACCATCAGCGCGCAGGTGGCAGGACAGGCGGCGCCCATCCAGCTGGGCACCATGCAGCTGGCTGACTTTATTAATCCTGCCGGCTTGCAGCCGCGGGGCGAGAATCTGTTTCTGGAGTCGGCTTCCAGCGGCGCACCGCAGACCGGCACGCCTGGCCTCAGTGGCCTCGGCACCCTGATACAGGGTTCGCTGGAAAGCTCCAACGTCAATGTGGTGGAAGAGCTGGTCAATATGATCGAAACCCAGCGCTCCTACGAGATGAACTCCAAGGCCATCTCCACCAGTGACCAGATGATGCAGTTCATCAACAACAACCTGTAATGGCAAGCTGAACCGGGGATGCTGATGATTCCAAGGCCGATGTTTACCAAACAAAGCACTCGCGTCGCACTGGCCGCAGCGCTGTTTGCCCTGCTGGCAGGTTGCGGCAGTACCCCCGAGGTGGCCGATAGCGGCGACTGGCAGTCCAGCGCGCCGCCCGAGCCGCTGCCGGGCTACCAGGGCTCCATTTTTCAGGCCGGGCGCGGCATCAGCCTGTTTGTGGACAACCGCGCGCGCCAGGTGGGCGATGCCATCACCATCACCCTGCAGGAACAGACCGACGCCTCCAAACAGTCCAGTACCGCCACCAGCAAGGATCAGGAAATCGACATTCCCGGCCCCACCATTTTTGGCCGCGGTGTCACCAAGGGTGGTGTGCCGATACTGACCACCGACTTAGAGGCCGACCAGGAATTCTCCGGCGAAGGCTCCAGCAGCCAGAGCAATCGCCTCAGCGGCAGCATCACCGTCACCGTTTCCGAGGTGCTGGCCAATGGCAACCTGCGGGTGCGCGGGGAGAAGTGGCTGACCATCAACCAGGGCGAGGAGTTTATCCGGCTCACCGGCATTGTGCGCCCGCAGGATATCGACGCCGACAACTCGGTGCCGTCGTTCAAGCTCGCGGATGCGCGCATTACCTACGCCGGCAAGGGTGCGTTGGCTGACGCCAACCGCATGGGCTGGCTGGGGCGTTTCTTCCAGTCGGTGCTGTCGCCGTTTTGAGGGGCTAGTGACATGAGCAGTGAGATGAGTCGCGACATGAAAAAAGTCAGCTGGAAACGAGCTATTGCCGCGCTGTTAGTGGCGCTGTGGGCGGCGCCACTGAGCGCTGAACGGGTCAAAGACCTGGTGGACGTCGCCGGTGTACGCAGCAACCAGCTGGTGGGCTACGGTCTGGTGGTGGGGCTCAGCGGCACCGGTGACCAGACCAGTCAGGCGCCCTTTACCATTCAGAGCATTCGCAACATGCTGTCCAGCTTCGGGGTGCGCGTGCCAGAAAACGTCAACCCCCAGCTCAAGAACGTGGCGGCGGTAACCGTGCACGCCAGCCTGCCTGCCTTCGCCAAACCCGGCCAGGCGATCGACGTTACCGTATCGTCCATCGGCAACGCCGGCAGCCTGCGTGGCGGCAGCCTGCTGATGGCACCGCTGCTGGGCCCGGATGGCCAGGTCTACGCCATTGCCCAGGGTAGCCTGCTAGTCAGCGGCCTGGGCACCGCCGGTCAGGACGGTTCCAAGGTCACGGTCAATATTCCCAGCGCCGGTCGCATCCCCAATGGCGCCATCATCGAGCGGCCGGCACCCAGCCGCATGAGCACCGATGGCCAGATCGTGCTCAATCTCAAGTCGCCGGATTTCACCACTGCGCACCGTCTGGCCGAGCAGATCAACAGCCACTTTGGCCTGGGCACCGCGCGTGCGCTGGATCCGGCGTCGGTGCAGGTAGCAGGGCCGGTCAAGGAAGACCAGCGGGTGACTTTCATCTCCATGCTGGAAAACCTGAACATCGAGCCCGGCGAGGCGGCGGCACGGGTGGTGGTGAACTCGCGCACCGGCTCGGTGGTGATCGGCGGCAAGGTGCGGGTGATGCCGGCTGCGGTCACCCACGGCTCGCTGACCGTGTCCATCAGCGAACGAGCGCAGGTCAGTCAGCCGGCGCCGCTGTCGCCCCAGGGCGAGACCGTCGTGGTGCCGGAATCCACCGTGGAGGTGGAGCAGCGCGAATCGCGTATGTTTCTGCTGCAGCAAGGAGTCACCCTGGAGGAGATCGTCACTGCCATCAACAACGTCGGTGCCGCCCCCGGCGATCTGGTGGCCATTCTCGAGGCGCTGGACCAGGCCGGTGCCTTGCGCGCCGAGTTGATAGTGATATGAAAAGTGAACTGATATGACAGCCGCTATGACAGCCGCGATTGGATTCCGCAGCGACCACCATAACTACCACGATTTCAGTGGCCTGGCCGCGCTCAAGCGCGACGCGGTGCAGTCGCAGAGCGGGGCACTGGAGCCAGTGGCGCGCCAGTTTGAGGCGCTGTTTCTGCAGATGATGCTCAAGAGCATGCGCAGCGCCGTACCCGAGGGCGGCCTGTTAGATGACCAGAACCTGAAGTTTTACCGCGACATGCTGGACAGCCAGCTATCGGTAGATCTGGCCGAGCGTGGTGGCATCGGCCTGGCCGACACGCTGGTAGAGCAGTTAGGCGCTCATCAACAGGGGGGGGCTGCCGATCTGCCAGCCACCGCGGCCGCCGGTGATGCGTTGCGGCTGCAGCTGCTGGGCGCCGCTAAAGTTTTTCCCACTGCGGCCGATAACCCTTAAGAGGTGTGTTATGGCTGTACGACAATTGGCAACAGGTTTTAGTGTCCACGCGGCGCCAGCAGGCCGTAGTGGAGGCTTTTGCGTCTCCCGTCTCCCGTCAGGCGTTTTGCGTGCATCTGGTGAGGTAAGCCGCCATGGGTGACATGCTCACCAACGCGCTGTCAGCGCTGAACTCCTACCAGCGGGCGCTGTCCACCACCAGTCACAATATCGCCAACGCCCAAACCGAGGGCTACAGCCGCCAGCGAGTCGATTTTTCCACCCGCGTACCGCAGAACTTCGGCTTTGGCACTATCGGCTCCGGCGTACAGGTAGATGCGGTACGCCGCACGTTGGACCAGTTCGCGGTGCAGCAGCTGCGCAGCTCCACCGCCGATTTCAACCAGCTCGACACCTTCAACCAGCTGGCCTCGCGGGTCGACAACGTGCTGGCCGATCCCGCCACCGGCGTCAGTGCGGCGCTGTCGCAGTTCTTCAACAGTCTGCAGGACGTCATTGACGACCCGGCCTCGCTGCCGGCGCGGCAGGTGTTTCTGTCCGAGGCCGAGACCCTGGTCAGCCGCTTTAACGGTCTGGACAGCCAGCTCGACGACCTGGAAACCGAAGTCAACAGCCGGGTGCGCGCCAGCGTCGATGAAATCAACGGTCTCACCTCGCGCATCGCCGATCTCAACCGCTCCATCACCAATGCTCTGGGCCAGACCGGCGGTGCGCCGCCCAACGACCTGCTGGACAAGCGCGACCAGGCGCTGGTTGAACTCAATAAACTGGTCAAGGTCAGCGTGGTGGACCAGGGCGGTGGCTCGCTGAGCGTGTTTATCGCCAGTGGCGATGCGCTGGTGCTGGATGAGCGTGCCTTCAATCTCGCTGCCACCCAGAGCGCTTTCGATCCCACCCGGCTGGAACTGTCGCTGAACACCGCATCCGGGCCGGCGGAAGTCACCGATCTGGTCAACGGCGGCAGTCTTGGCGGTGCGCTGCAATTTCGTGAGGAAGTGCTGGACCCGGTGCGCAGCCAGCTCGGCCGTGTCGGTGCCGCGCTGGGCCTGACTTTCAACGAGCAGCACCAGGCAGGCATGGACCTCAACGGCAATCTGGGCGGCGACTTCTTTACCGTACCCGAGCCGCAGACCCTCACCAGCCGCTTCAACACCGGCACAGCATCGGTGAGCACCACCATTGACGATTTAGCTGGCCTTACCAGCGACGACTACCGGCTGCGCTTTGACGGCGCCAGCTGGACCCTGTTTAACGACAGCAGCGGCGCGCCGGTGACCATGACGGGAACCGGCACGGTGGCTGACCCCTTTGTGGCCGATGGCCTCAGCATGGTGGTGGCCGGCGCCGCGGTCGACGGCGATGAATTCCTCATTAGGCCCACAGCGCCAGTCCCCGGCGGCCTGGCGGTGGCCATTGACGATCCCGCGGCCATCGCCGCCGCGGCGCCGACGCGCACCGTAGCAGACCTCGACAACCTGGGCGATGCCAGCATCTCTGCGGGCGAGACCATTGATGCCAGCGATCCGCTATTG
>JBFHRT010000200.1:0-4641 GCA_041591575.1 Spongiibacteraceae bacterium | reverse complement strand
CCGAGCGCGGCGTGCTGGAGGTGGATACCCCGCTGCTGGCGAGCGCTCCGGTCACCGACCCCCACATCGAAGCGGTGGCCGCCGCTCACCCGGCGGCAGCAGGTGAGCTCTATCTGCAGACTTCCCCCGAATATGCCATGAAGCGGCTGCTGGCCGCTGGCAGCGGCCCGATCTACCAGATCTGCAAGGCCTTTCGCCGCGGCGAGCGCGGTGCCCGTCACAACCCCGAGTTCACCATGGTGGAGTGGTATCGCACCGGCTTTACCCTGGAGCAGCTGATCAAGGAAACGGCGGCGCTGGTGGCATTGGCGGTGGGGCCGCGACCACTGCGGGTATTGAGCTACCGCGAAGCCTTTCTGCAGCACCTGCAGATAGACCCGCATACGGCCACAGAGGCGGAGCTGGCCGCCTGCGCCCGCGTGCACAGTCATGCCGCCTTCGACCAGGCCGACCGTGACACCTGGCTGCAACTGCTGATCAGCACCGCTATCGAGCCGCAGCTGGGCCGCGGCGAGTTCACTGCGGTCAGTGATTTCCCCGCCGAGCAGGCGGCGCTGGCGCGGGTGGAGCCCGACCACGGCGGCACGCCGGTGGCGCGTCGCTTCGAGCTGTTTGTGGACGGGGTGGAACTGGCTAACGGTTACGACGAGCTGCGCGATGCCGCCGAGCTGGAGCGGCGCTGGCAGCGCGACCTGGCCCAGCGCCGCGAGCGCGGCCTGGGCGAGCCGCCGCAGGACGGCCGCCTGCTGGCGGCGATGGCGGCCGGGCTGCCGGCCTGCAGCGGAGTGGCGCTGGGGCTGGACCGGCTGTTGATGCTGGCGTTGGGGGCGGCGTCTATCGACGAGGTGCTGGCGTTTCCGCTGGAGCGGGCGTGAAAACGCTGGACGCGGGACGGAAGACGGGAGACGCAATAGCGACTGCATCATCGGCACTACGGAGCCGCTGTAGGTGCGACTTTAGTCGCATGCCGAATTTGCGGCGGTGGTATTTGTGCGAATAAATTCGCACCTACAGGCAGCCACGATTCTCGCGTCTTTCGTCTTGCGCCTAAGAATACTGTCGAGATTGTAGCTGCGACTTCAGTCACACATCGACGCAGCCTCGGTGGGTTTTGTGCGGCTAAAGCCGCACCTGCACACAATTGTTAGCGTCTAGCCTCTCAGGCAATCTGCTCGCCGGCATCCTCGGTGGCGGGCTGTTCCGCGCCTTGCAGCACTTCGCCCATAACCTCGCCCATGCGCGTGGCGCTGCCGGCCTCGAACTGTTGCAGCCAGCGCGTGCGCTCCTCGCCAAACAGCAGAATCACCGTTGAGCCCAGCATAAAGCGGCCCATTTCCTCGCCTTTTTTCAGCGTCACCGGCTGCTGAGGTTGGTCGTAGCGGGTGTGGGTGATCTGTCGTGGCGGCGGTGCCACCTGTCCGGCCCACACAGTCTCCACCCCGGCCACGATCATCGCGCCCACCAGTACCATCGCCATCGGGCCGGCGGCGGTGTCGAAGTGGCAGACCACGCGCTCGTTGCGGGCGAACAGCCGGTCGACGTTCTCTGCGGTGGTGTTGTTGACCGAAAACAGTTGCCCCGGCACATAACTCATGGACGTCAGTGTCGCGTCCAGCGGCATATGCACCCGGTGGTAGTCCTTGGGCGACAGGTAGATGGTGGCGAAGCTGCCGTTAGCGTAGGGCGCGGCCGCCTCGCGGTCGCCGCCCAGCAGCTCAATCAGCGAGTAGTCGCGGCCCTTGGCCTGAAAGATACGACCGTCGCGGATATCGCCGAGCTGGCTGATGGCGCCGTCGGCGGGGCAGGCGATGTCGCGCTTGCCTTCGGCAATCGGCCGTGCGCCCTCGCGCAGGGCGCGGGTGAAGAAGGCGTTAAAGCTGGGGTAGTTGCGTGGATCGGGGTCGGCGGCCTCGCTCATGTCGACGCCGTAGCGGCGGATGAAGGGCGCAATCAGGCTGTCTTTCAGCCACGGCAGGGTCGAGCTCGCCGCGCGACCCACCAGCCGCGACAGCAGCTGCTGGGGCACCAGGTATTGCAGGACAATAAACAGAGTGTTCAATTCGCTTTCCTCAATTTGCGGATCAGGGCGCGTCGCCGGTGCGCACCGGGGTATCGTCGCGGTTGCCCCACTCGGACCAGGAGCCGTGGTAGCCCTTGATACGAGGGTAACCCAGCAGCTTCATTGCCAGGTAGCTGAGGCCGGAGCGGTGGTGGGTCTGGCAGTGGGTGACAATCAGCTTGTCGCGGCTCAGGCCCAGCTGGTCCAGGGTCTGCTGCAGCTCCTTCAGGTCCACCAGGCGCTGGTTGCGGGCGCCGTCTTTCAGTTTTACCCAGTCCAGGTTGATGGCGCCGGGGATATGGCCGCCGCGCTGGGCCAGCACCTTGCTGCCAGTGTATTCCTCCGGCGTGCGCGCGTCCCAGACGGCGAAGTCGGCATCGTTCAGGCGCGGCAGGATGTCCTCGATCTCGGCGATGGGCTCGGCATTGATGTTTACCTTAAAGTCCACCGGCTCGGCGACATTGGCGCGCTGTTCCAGCGGATGGCCCTCGTTGGCCCAGGCGATCAGGCCGCCGTCGAGGTAGCTGTAATTGCTGTGGCCCAGTACATCCAGTATCCAGATCAGCCGCCCGGCCCAACCGCCGCCCTCGTCGTCGTAGACCACCACCTGCTTGTCGGCGCTCAGCCCCAACTGCGAGAACAGCTGCTGCAGCGCGGCGACTGCGGGCAGGCGACCCACTGCCGGCTTGACCCCGCCCTGCAATGCCGCCGGCGACAGGTGTATTGCGCCAGGGATATGACCGCGGGCATAGCTGTCGGCGCTGCAGCAGTCGACGATCAGCAGCTGCGGGTCGTCCAGTGCCGCCGCCAGCTGTTCGGCTTCCAGTAACAGGGGCCAGGTGCTCATGACGTTGGGGGCTCCAAAATTGAGTGCGGGCAAATCAGTGCAGGCATTGTAACCGCTGCGACCGACAATAGCAGCGGTCCGGTCGCCGCCTCAGTTGTCCAGCGAGTTGATGATTTGCCGGTAACTGTGCATGCGCAGCGGCGGAATCTCGCCGCGCTCCAGCGCCTCCAGCAGTGCGCAGCCGGGCTCTTGTTCGTGTTTGCAGTCGCGGAAACGGCAGTGGCCCAGGTGCGGGCGGAACTCGACAAAGCCGCTGGCCACGGTGTCGCGGTCCAGATTGAGCAGGCCGAATTCGCGGATGCCGGGCGAGTCAATCAGGTCGCCGCCGCCGGGAAAGTGAAACAGGCGCGCGGTGGTGGTGGTGTGGCGGCCCTTGGCGCGACCCTGTGACAGCGCGCCGACGCGGGTGTCGGTGCCGGGTAGCAGCGCGTTGACCAGCGACGACTTGCCGACTCCCGACTGGCCGACAAAAATGCTGATGTGTTCCTGCAGGGTCTGCTGCAGCTCGTCGAGGCCGTGTTCGCTGGCGGTGGAGGAACGGATTACGCGGTAGCCGATGCCCTGGTACAGCGCCAGCAGGTCATCGATCTGCTGGCGGTTGTCGTCGTCGATCAGGTCGGACTTGTTGAGCAGCAGCAGTGGCCGCATGCCGATGGCCTCGGCCGCCACCAGATAGCGGTCGATCAGATTGGCGTGGGGCTCGGGCTGGGCCGCCACCACTACCACCACGGTATCAATATTGGCGGCCACCGGCCGCAGCCGGCCTTGTGGGTCGGGGCGTTCCAGCAGCGAGCCGCGCTCCAGCTGCGCCACCACCACGCCGGTGGGTACGCCTTCGCGCCACACCACGCGATCGCCGGTGACCAGGTTGTCCAGATGGGTGCGCAGGTGGCAGCGGTGGCTGCTGCCGTCTGCCGACTCCACTTCCACCTGCTGGCCGAAGTGGGCGATCACCAGTCCGGTCTGCTCCGGGCCCAGCTCGCCCTCCTGCAGCTGCTGCTCCATGCGCTGCTCGCGGCGCTGGGCGCGTTCGGCGCGCTCGCGCTGGATTTTTTCCACCCGCCAGCGTTGCTGGCGGCTCAGTTTGCGTTTGGCCATGGGTCGGGTCGCTGCCTGTTCGGGGCCATTATCGCCCAGCGCCGCGGAACTGTGAAAGCGGAATTGCCGGCGCGTCGCCGCGACGGCGCTGACAATGGGCGCTAGGGGCGGGCCTCTGTTAGAATTCGCGCTATATATAAGCAGAAATTGGCGGAACCATGGCTAAGGCAGACAACCTGATCTGGATCGACCTGGAGATGACCGGGCTGGACACCCAGCGCGATCACATCATTGAAATCGCCACCGTGGTCACCGACGCCCAGCTCAACACCCTGGCCGAGGGGCCGGTGATTGCCATTCACCAGAGCGACGAGGTGCTGGCGGCGATGGACGAGTGGAACACCCGCCAGCACGGCCAGTCCGGCCTCAGCCAGCGCGTGCGCGACAGCCACTTCAGCGCCGCCGACGCCGAGCGGCTGACGCTGGATTTCCTGCGCGACTACGTGGAAGAGGGCGCCTCGCCCATGTGCGGCAACAGCATCTGCCAGGACCGGCGTTTTATGGCGCGGGAGATGCCGGCACTGGAGCGCTACTTCCACTACCGCAACCTCGACGTCAGCTCGCTCAAGGAGCTGGCGCGGCGCTGGCGCCCGGAGCTGATGGACGGCCTCAAAAAATCCGGCAGCCACCTGGCGCT
>JBFHRT010000199.1:0-4643 GCA_041591575.1 Spongiibacteraceae bacterium | reverse complement strand
CGACGCGCTGGGAGGCAAAGGCGTAGATCACTTCGGCAAATTCATAGGCGCTGGTCTGGCCCGAGCTGTTGTAGTGGTAGATTCCCCAGCACTGGGCGCCGACGCTGAGCTGGTCGACGATGCCAGACAGCACCCGCGCCAGGTCCTTAACGTGAGTGGGGCAGCACTTGAGGCCAGTGGACAGCTGCAGATGCTCACCCGCCACCATGGCCTGAAACAGCCGCGTCAGGGCATTGTCGCCACGCTCGCTGAAAACCGGCCCGGTGCGCAGCACCAGATATTCTTCCAGCGCGCCAGCCAATTGGGTTTCCAGCGCCGACAGCTGGCCGCCGGCGACACTGGCGGGGTGCGGACTCTCGTTTTCACGGTGGTTCAGCGGCGCCTCGCCGCCGTCAAACACACGGCCGTCACTGAGCATCAGCAGCGGCGTCGAACGTGCGCGACACAGCTCCAGCAGGCGCCGGCGGTCCTGGGCGGCGATGGGCACGGGCAGCCCCGCCTGCAACGCCTCCAGCGAGGCGAGCTCTATCACCACCGCACCGTCCAGCTGTGGCGCCTCCAGCTGCGCCAGCTGTGCAGGCGACAACACCTTGCAGGCGCGCTGGCGCTGCTGAAATTGCTGGCTCAATGCGAGCTGCAAGGGCGATCCGGTGGCGACGATTAGGGCTTTCACGGGCAGTCTGATTTCACCGCTGAAGATTGGCCGGGGCTGACAACAAGCCCGGCACCAGCGCGCCGGGCAAAGAACGCATTATGGCCAATGGCTGCCGCCCTGCACAAGCGCCGCGCGCGCCGCAACAACACCTTGCGGACGCAGAATGCGGCTTTACTGCGGCATTTGCAGCAACTCCACCACGGTGGGGTCGGCAGCGCGCTCGAGATAACAGAACACCGTGTCTGCCGACCAGCGCTTGTACCAGATGCTCTGATAACCCAGCGCCGCCAGCCGGCTCACCCAGGCATCGACGTCGTCGACGCGAAAGCGGATGTGGTGCATACCCTCGCCACCGGCGTCGATAAATTCCCGGTGCGGGCCTTCGCCGCTGACACATTCTATGAGCTCGATTTCCAGCTCGCCGCTGCGGCCGAAGGCTAGCTTCAACTCGCAGTCGGCCTCGCGGCCGCGATAGTCGGCGCCCTGTACCGGTGACTGCATGCGAGAAAATGGCCCGAACAGAGGCTCAAACCGCGCCACCGCCTGTTCGATATCGCGCACCACAAAACCGATCTGGTCGATGGGCGGCAGCCCCAGCTGCTGCAGCTCACTGCAAGTGTTGTCATTGCCCTGATTCATCGCGAATGGCCTTTGCCTGAGAAAATGTCAGTGAACCTGTCAGAGAAAATGCCGCATCACCGTTTCGGCGAACTGCTCCATCACCCGCTTCTTATCGTCCAGCGAGGACTCACGGCCCAGGCTGTAGGCAAAGGGCGGGCTCACCGCCGCGGTCATGCCGGCATCGCGCAGCCGCTTGAGGGTATCGGCGTCGAGGCCGCGGGTCAGCCCCACCACCGTCTCGAAGGGTTGCTGCTCACGGCCGGCCTCGCGGCGCAGCCGCGTCAGCTCCGCCAGTACCTCCGGCACTTCGTCCGGGTCGTTGCCGGCGCCAATCCAACCATCGCCGCTGCGGGCGGCGCGGCGCAGCGCCGCCGGGCTGGCACCGCCGGTAAATACCGGTACCTGCTGCGTCGGCGCCGGCAGTACCCGGCAGCGCTCAAAATCGAAAAACTCGCTGTGGTGCTCCACCATCTCGCCGCTCCACAGCTTGCGCATCACCGCCAGGCAGTCGTCCATGCGCCGGCCGCGGGTGTGAAAGTCGACGCCGTAGCAGTCGTACTCCTCCTTCATCCAGCCGATGCCGGCGCCGAGCACAAAGCGGTTGTCGCTCATCACCGCCAGGGTGCCTGCCGCCTTGGCCACCTCGATGGGGTTGCGCAGCGGCAGCACGTAGACGGAGGTGGAAAATTTCAAGCGCGAGGTGACCGCGGCCATCATGGCGATGCTGACCCAGCAATCCGGGTAGGGCCAGTCACTGCTCATCGGTGGCTTGCCGTCGGCGGCGTAGGGATAAGGGGTATCCACCACCTCGGGGTAGATGGCGTGGTCGCCGTTCATCACCCCCTCAAAACCCAGCTCCTCGGCGAACTGGGCCAGCGCCAGCAGCTGGTCGCTCTCCACCCAATGCAGCATCTGCCAGAATTTCATCGCCCTTCCCCCGACTCAGCGGCCCGCCAAAGTTAATACCAGAGTATTAACAACTGCAGAGGCGAATGCAAGCCAGGCCGGGCGACACAACCGCGACAGCTGGTGGACAGAGTGATCTGGAAGTGACGAAGGAAAGCGGAGGCACCGTGCCTTAGCTGGCACAGTGCCTCGCAAGCGGCTAGCGCGCGGCGATGGCGTAGTGCTGGTCGAGGTAGTCGACGATGGCCTCGGACTCGAACAGGCCGCTGCCGGTGTTGGGGTCGGCCAGAAACGGCGACATCACCTTGCCGGCGCGCTCCTTGAGTGCCTGGCGGTTGTCGCCGCGGTGCTGCAGCTGCGGCCACAGCGCGTCGCGGTAGCGGGTGAGCACGAAGTCCTGCCACTGGGCCTTGCCGATGTTGTGCAGGCGGTAGGGCAGCTCCAGCGCACACAGGCGCTCGCGAACCAGCCGCGCATAGGGGCTGGACTCAAAACTCCACAGCTCCAGCGGCTGCTCCGGCAGATGCGAGGGCTTGACCCGCATGCCGCGGCCCAGGCGCAGGCCCGAGGCCAGCATCGACGACAGCGTATCCACCGACTTCAGCTTCAGCTGCGCCGGCGCCTTGCGCTCGCCATAGGTATCGTAGAGGTAGCTGATGATATCGGCCGACTCGTACATCTGCTTGCCGGTATTGGGGTCGACCAGAAAGGGAAACTGCGCCTTGCCGCCCAGCGCCACCGCCCGCGGCCGGTAACGGCTGCCGCCCTTGGGACAGGGATAGATCATGGCATCCAGGTCGAGCTCGGTCAGAGCCTCGCGCACCAGCCGGCAGTAGGGGCAGTTCTCGATATCGTAGAGTTCCAGCGGCTGGGCGGGTTTGATGCCAGCGGGCTGGCTGTTGGTACCGCGCCACAGAGCGGCGGATGACACCAGCAGGGAATTAAGAACGTTTACGGTGCGCAGCATGGCGGCCTCTCTGGATTGCTCGGCTATGTGTTGCCATAGGGTGATGCCATAGGCTCTGACGGTGGCAGAGAAGCTAGCAGATTCTACGCGGGGGCGAAAGACGCGCGGTCAGGCGGAATGGGCTCTGGTGCACACGGGGATAAACGGCGGCGAGAGGCTTCCTGTGCGTTAACGGCTACCCGAGCCGGGTGCGGAGCGCCGGCATACCGACAGCACTCGCTGCGCTTAGCATGCCCCGCGAAGCGCTTTGGGTACGCAGGGCGCGCTGACACTGAAAAGCGCTAATGCCGGCCTACGGTCAAGTCCGGCTATTACTTTGGGTTTTGGGTTTTGGGGTTTGGGTTTTGGGCTGTTAGCGTCCGACATCAGACCTCCGACCTCCGACCTCCAACCTCCGATCGACTGAACCGCGGTCCGTATTGGCCAGCGTCTTCCATCTCCCGTCCAGCATCCAGCCTCCCTACATATCGAGCAGGGAGTTGGTACTCTGGGTGAGCTTACGCCGCTCCAGGGTTTCCAGCTCCACCAGGTCCTTGAGCAATTCGGCGGCAGCGCCGGAATCGGCTTCGCGCAGCGCCTCTTCGAACAGGTCCACCAGGTAGCTGTCCAGCGCTTGGCCAATCAGGCCAATGTCATCGACGGAGAACTCCCGGCGCCCCACCACCAGGTGGTCGATAAACTGTTCCGGCGGCTCCTCCAGGGTGTACTGGATGTAGCGGTGCAACACGCTGTTGCCGGCGCCCTTCTTGTAGTTGATCAGGCTTTTTTCCATTTGCAATTCGTGCTGCGCCAGGTAGTCCAGCAGCAAGCGCGCGCGCGGACTACTGCTGTCGGCGCTGATGGAACGGTACAGCTTTGCCGCGAGCCGGTGCAGCTCGATGGCGTTGTCCACCACGTCCTCTATCGTCTCGAAGGTCTTCATCGCCTCTACCTCACATCAAACCCTGCGCATGCCCTCCGCAGCGCCGCAGCAGCACCGCTACAGTGCCGGCAACCACGCCATGATCGGCGCCGGATACACGCCAAAACCCAGCAATACACCGGTTAATGAATAAGCCAGCCAGTGGCTACCAGCCGGCACAGCGGCGCCCGCCTGCGCCGGCTGCAGCATCACCAGAATCACCTGCAGATAGTAATAAAGCCCGATGGCGCTGCCGACGATCACCGCCATCAGCGCCAGCCACAGCTGCGCCTCGGCACCGGCGGCAAACACATAAAACTTGCCGACAAAGCCGATGGTCAGCGGAATCCCCGCCAGCGACAGCAGTATCAGAATGAAACAGCTGGCCAGCCAGGGCGAGCGCCAGAACAGCCCGCGGTAGTGGCGCAGTTCGAATGCACGCAGCTCTCCGGCACCGTCCGAGACCACATTGACGATGGCAAAGGCCCCCAGCGTGGTGACCACATAGGCCACCAGGTAAAAGGCGCTGGCCTGTAGCGCCAACTCATTGCCGCCGCCCAGCAGGCCCACCGCGATAAAGGCCACCAGCAGGT
>JBFHRT010000198.1:0-4720 GCA_041591575.1 Spongiibacteraceae bacterium | reverse complement strand
GAACACATAATCCCGCTGCACCAGGCCATTGGGGTTGCCGTCGATCTGGATATTGGCGTTGTCCGCCGTCATATTGCCGGTGAGTCGCGCGCCGGGCACCGCCGCGCGCTGGATAACAATGACGTCACTGCCGGCCACCGCACTATAACCATTGCCAGCCGCAACATTGTCCTGGCCCACCAGCACGCCGGCCGGGGTAAAATCTATGTCAGCAGGCGGGTCTTTGGCGATGACGTTGACCGCAATGCGCTGCAGCGAAGGACAGCCCATATAGCCGGCGCTGCGCAGATCGCGAGCCAGGTGGCTCATGGCGAAGCGGCCACTCTCCTGCAACCGCGACGACGCTTCCACCACCCGGTAGCTGTTCTTGCTGGCCAGGGCAATCTGCAGCACTGCCGCACTCAGCAATAAACCCAGTGTCATCGCGATCATCAACTCCACCAGGCCGAAGCCGGCTGCCACTGCCAGCGTCGCCGGCACTCGCGGCGGCCTGGCCACAGGCGTTCTCATCCGCATTCTCATCCGCAGCCCCACCTTACAGCTCCGTCACAAACACAAACTGTTGCAGGTGATCACCATCGGCGTCGGCCTCGCGGCTGTTGGCCACGCGACTCTCGTCCCACTGCACGGTGATGGTGAAACTGCGCTGGTCACGGTCGATGCTGCCATCGCCAGCGGGCATCCGCGAAGCCAGCGCGCTGAGCCAGTCGCGCAGGTCAATCTGGTGCACGGCGCTGCCACTGGGGGCAGCATCACTGAGGGCCAGCTCATAGTCTCCACTGAGCGCCGACTCGCGATTGGCACGCATGCGATCGGCAATGTCGTAGGCCAACACCGTCGCCTGGGAGCGCATATCGGCGGTCTGGTTAAACTTGATGGCACTGAGCTGCAGCGCCGCCGCGCCCATGACACCGATGGCGGTAACAACCACCGCCACCAACACCTCCACCAGACTGAAACCGGCGCTGCGCAGAATCACTGCCTGTAGCTTTGATCGATTAAACATGAGCCGCCTCCCTACGAGCAGCTCAACGCTGACACCGACACGTGACCGACCTGGGTCAGCCGGGCGTTGCGGTCGCGACTGCATTTGGAGGGATTACTGCGATAGGCAAAGGAGATCGACTCGCCGGCCGCCAGCTCGACGGCACCCTGACTGTTGAAGGCCAACGCGCCAACGCTGTTGCCGGCCACCAGGGTGGCGGCGCTGTTGAAGGCCTGGCCGTCGCGCAACTCCTCGCCGGCATCGAAGCTGCCGTCGCCATCGGCGTCCAGCCACACGCGCCAGCCCGCGTGCCAATTGCTGCCATCCAGCGAGCTGACCTGGACCAGCTGCCCGCGCTTCACCGCCTCGGAGCGCGCAAACTGCAGGCTCATCACCAGGCTCTGCAGCTCGGTGCGAGCACGGTTATTGGCGATAAAATCGGCGAAATTGGGCACGGCGACGCCCAGCAACACGGCGGCGACCGCCACCGTGACCAGCATTTCGATAAGGGTAAAGCCAGACCATCCCTGTCTTGCCATGCGTGCATCCTGCTATTTTTGTTATGTGTTTATAGGCTGTAACCCAACCTCTACGTTACGCCGCAGCATCTTCGCGACGGCATAAAACTATCCGAGTGGCCAGTAAATTTTGCGGGACTATAGCGCCGGCGAGGTGGTAGAAACGTGACACAGTGCAAGGAAGCGCGCGAAACGCGTTAAACCCTCGCATTTTCGATGAAGATTTGAACGGGATCACAGCCGCTGCGCGGCGGCAGGATGGCTCGTTAGCCGGCGCGGCCGCGCGACAGTCGGTCGCGGTTTTCCTGCTTCTGGCGCTCACTCTTGCGCAGCAACAGGTACACCGCACCGACACCGCCGTGCCGGGGCTGGGCGCTGACATAGGCCTGCACATCCTCCAGCTGCGGCAACCATAAATTGATATAGCTCTTGAGCACGGCACCGCGCGACTGCAGGTGGCGACCTTTGCCGTGCACAATCATCACCGAGCGCAGATCACATTTCATCGCTTCGCGAATAAAGTCGTAGACCTCGCTGCGCGCCTGCTCCACCGTCATCCGGTGCAGATCCAGCCGCGCCTCAATCTCGTATCGGCCCTGCTTGAGTTTTCGAAACACCCCGTGCTGCACGCCCTGGCGGCGAAACTCCAACGGGTAGTGCGGATCGAGCAGATCGATGCCGGCGGTGGAGAGAAAGTTGCTATCCGCACCAGGCTCGCGGGCGGCGGCCTCGCGCCGGGCATCGCGCGCCAGCGCGGTATCCCGCCCCTTGTGCAGGGCGACGCGGGAAGGTGCCTCGAGCGGCTTCACATCGCCCATTTCGCTGCGAAACAGGCTGTCGTCGTCGTGGTCGTTCATAAGGCGGCGCAGTGGCTGGCGGATTCAGCGCCATTATACCGCCTCGCAGCAGTGACGTTTGCACTACACTGAAGGCAATCCGGACAGCAGTATCACCCGGTAGTCACTGACCGGCATCGTCTGCGCTATGCGTCTCTACCCACTGGCCGTCGCCGTCGCGCTACTGCCCCAGATCACCATCAACGCCTGCTATCTGTGGGCCGCCAGCCTGGGCCACGTCGACTGGTGCATTCCCTATATCCACAGCTGCACCTCCATCAGCGCCACCGGCCGCCAGCTGCCGGAAAACCTGCTGTTTACCGGGCTGATGATTCCCGCCGCGGTCATGCTGGGCGCCTACTGGTGGGGCAATGTTCACTGGCTGCGCAGCCTCGGCTGCCAGCGCCGGCGCACCCTGCGCCTGTTGCTGATCATGGGCGTGGCCGGGGCATGCGCGCTGATCCTGTACTGTGTGGCGCTGGGACATATCGGCTCGCTGTACCACTTGCAGCGCCGCATCGGCGTAACCACCTTTTTCGGCACCAGCTTTCTCGGCCAGCTGCTGCTGATCCATCTACTGCAGCACTGCTCAAAACTCAGCGCTGCCGCCCGCAGCAGTCTGGCGCTGCTGCAGCGCTCGGCGGTGCTGATACTGCTGGTGGGACTGGCCAGTGTCACCATTGCCGCCATTTCGGATGACTACTACCACCGCACCGATGACGCCTTCGAGTGGACCTTCGGGCTGCTGCTGTGCCTGCATTTCCTGATCACCGCCAAGCTGTGGTGGCAGACCGATTTCCGCCTCAGCTTTCGCAGCGACCGCTGAGGCGCTATCGGCACCGTGCACGCTCGATTACAATGAGGCTCATGACAACTTCGACACCCGACACCTCCGCCGCCGCCCGCCGCTGCCCGCTGTGCGGTCAGGCCAATGACTGCGCACCGGCGCAATGCGGCAGCTTTGATGTGGACTGCTGGTGCCGGCATGCCAGCTTCCCGGCCGAGCTGCCGACGGCAACCAAGGGCGGGGACCGCTACTGCCTCTGCCGCAGCTGCGCCGAGCGCGCCGCAAGGCAGCAACAGCAACAATCAGAACAATAGCTGGAGAGGACCTCCGCCCATGGTCGCAAAACCCACCGCTAACAGCGGATTTTCCTACCTGCTGCGCGGCTTCGCGTTGCTCAAAGAACCAGGCATTCGCCTGTTTGTCGCCATTCCGCTACTGGTGAATATCGCCATCTTTTCTGCGCTGATTGCCCTCACCCTGGGCCAGTTCGGCCAGTGGCTGGAGGCACTGCTGGCCTGGCTGCCGTCGTGGCTGGATTTTCTGCGCTGGATACTGTGGCCGCTGATGGTGATACTGCTGCTGGCCATGGTGATGTACCTGTTCAGCACCGTGGCCAACTTGATCGCCGCGCCCTTCAACGGCCTGCTGGCGGAAAAAGTGGAAGAGCTGGTCAGCGGCCGCGAGGTGGTGGCGCGGGAAACCATTTGGCAGGCACTGCGCAGCTTCCCTCGCAGCATCGGCCGCGAATTGAAAAAACTGCTGTATTTCGCCGCGCTGGCACTGACCGCCTTTCTGGCCTCGCTGCTGATTCCGCCGCTGGCGCCGGCAGCACCGCTGCTGTCCTTTGCGGTTGGCGCCTGGCTGATGGCCATTGAATACTGCGACTACGCCATGGACAACCACGGCCTCAGTTTCAAGGAAGCCCGCCGGCGGGTAATGAGTCAACGCGGCACTGCCGCTGGTTTTGGCGCACTGGTGATGGCGGGCACCATGGTACCCATCCTGAATCTGGTGATCATGCCGGCTGCGGTCTGCGGCGGCACGCTGCTGTGGGTGGAGCGGTTGAATACGCAAAACGCGGGACGGGAGACGGGAGACGCGAAGGGAGGTCGGAAGTCGGAAGTCTGACGTCGGACGCAAAACCCAACAACGCCCAAGTGGTGCGCACGGCGCACCCTACTGATTCCGCCCTGCAGGTGCGGCTTTAGCCGCACAAAAAACTCCGAACCAAGTCGCTGTGCGGCTGAAGCCGCACCTACACTAGCGATGCTGCATCAGCTCCTGCGGCGGCTGTTCGCAGGCCAGTTTCTCACCCAGCAGCTTTTCGATTTCAGGCAGGTTGAAGGCATCGTCCTCGGTGGCAAAGCTGATCGAGGTGCCCTTGGCGCCGGCGCGACCGGTGCGGCCGATGCGGTGCACGTAGTCGTCGGGGTCTTCCGGCAGCGAATAGTTGACCACGTGGCTGATGCCGTCGACGTGAATGCCGCGGCCGGCCACGTCGGTGGCCACCAGCACCTGCAGCTTGCCCTCTTTGAAGTCCTGCAGAGTGCGAGTGCGCTTACCCTGGGGTACTTCGCCGGACAGCATGCCGCAG
>JBFHRT010000197.1:0-4732 GCA_041591575.1 Spongiibacteraceae bacterium | reverse complement strand
GCAACGCGGGCCGTCACGCCGGGGGCGTGGTGATCGCGCCGACCGAGCTCACCGACTTCACGCCGCTCTACTGCGAGCCGGGCGGCGAGAGCGCGGTGACGCAGTTCGACAAGGACGACGTCGAGGCGGTCGGGCTCGTGAAGTTCGACTTCCTCGGGCTGCGCACCCTGACCATCATCGACTGGGCGTTGAAGATGATCAATCCGCGGCGTCAGCGCCAGGGTGAAGAGCCGCTGGATATCATGGCGATTCCGCTGGACGATGCCGATTCCTTTACGCTGCTGAAAAAAGCCGAGACCACGGCGGTGTTCCAGCTGGAATCGCGCGGCATGAAGGACCTGATCAAGCGTCTGCTGCCAGACTGTTTTGAAGACATCGTCGCACTGGTGGCGCTGTTCCGCCCCGGTCCGCTGCAGTCGGGCATGGTGGACGACTTTATCAACCGTAAGCACGGCCGCGCCGAGCTGGCCTATCCACACCCGCAGTATCAGCACGAGTGCCTGAAGCCGATTCTGGAACCCACCTACGGCATCATCCTTTACCAGGAACAGGTCATGCAAATCGCCCAGGAAATGGGCGGCTATACGCTGGGTGGCGCTGACTTGTTGCGCCGCGCGATGGGCAAGAAAAAACCCGAGGAAATGGCCAAGCAGCGTGTGCTGTTTATGGAGGGGGCGGAGAAGAAGGGCTTCGACAATGAATTGTCGTCCAACATCTTCGACCTGATGGAAAAATTCGCCGGCTACGGCTTTAACAAGTCGCACTCGGCCGCCTATGCACTGGTGTCCTACCAGACCGCCTGGCTCAAGGCGCATTATCCCGCCGAATTTATGGCGGCGGTGATGAGCTCGGAACTCGACAACACCGACAAGATTGTGGTGTTTATCGAAGAGTGCCGGGCGATGAAACTGCCGCTGAAACTGCCCGACGTGAACGAAGGCGAATACATGTTCACCGTCAACGAGGCCGGCGAAATCATTTACGGTCTCGGCGCCATCAAGGGCCTGGGCGAGGGGCCGGTGGAAAGCATTATTGCTGCGCGAAAGTCCGGCGGCCCATTTAAAAACCTGTTCGATTTTTGCGAGCGCACTGATCCGAAAAAAGTGAACAAGCGCGCGCTGGAAGCGCTGATTCGCGCCGGCGCCTTTGACGAGCTGGGCGAAGATCGCGCGGTGCTGATGGCCAGCATGGGCGAAGCGGTGAAGGCGGCAGAGCAGGCGGCAAAAAATGTCGAGATCGGCATGGTCGACCTGTTCGGCGAAACCCTGGCCACCGACGATCGCGATGTTTACAGTGAATTTCGTCGTGCCCGTCCTTGGTCCAGCAAAGAGCGTTTGCAGGGTGAAAAAGAAACGCTGGGACTGTTTGTTACCGGCCACCCCATCGACGAATACGAGCACGAGTTAAAACGTTTTGTGCGCAACCGCATCGTCGATCTCAAGCCCGACAACTACAATGCCCAGACCGTGGCCGGGTTGGTGGTGAGCCAGCGCAGTATGAAAAACAAGCGCGGCGACAACATGGCTTTTGTACTGCTGGATGACCGCACCGCGCGCATCGAAGTCACCCTGTTCGCCGATGTTTTTGACCAGGCACGTGAAAAACTGGGCAAGGATGCGGTGCTGGTGGTGGAGGGTACCGTCACCCACGATGACTACAGCGGCAGCCTGAAAATGCGTGCCAAATCCGTGCGCACGGTGGTGGAGGCGCGCGAGCAGAACGCTCGAGCCCTGCGTTTATCGCTGCATCAGAATGTACTCTCTGAAAACTTTGTGGCGCGGTTTAAATCGCTGCTAAGCCACAATGCCGGCAGCTGCCCGGTGGAGATTGATTACCAGCGCGACGACTGCAGCGCCCGCCTGCGGCTGGGCGAAAATTGGCGGGTCTGTCCCAGTGACGAGCTGGTGACGCGGCTGCGCGAAGACTGCGGTACAAATAACGTGATGATCCATTACGATTGACGTTATAATCCGGGGCCGAAAAACAGAATTGACCGTATTGCAAGACGATTAATAAGCTGAGGGCACCTCTACAAATTACTTGCAGTCTCTGGCTTTCAGGCGGGCCCGCAATCAAGGCGCCGCTTCGAAGGCATGCTGGTGGCCTGTCGAGAAGTGGCAACGCAGAGTGCGGGCCGGCCTGAATGCCCCGAAGGGCGCGGCCTGACAGGCGCTATCGCGGCGTTGGCTTGCTTGGAAAGGGCAACCAGCCTTCCTCTGCACAAGCCGCCTTGCGCTAGCGCCTGTCAGGTTGCGCAGAGACCACAAGTAATTTGTAGAGGTGCCCTTAACTTAAAACGCCCACTGACAGAATTGGACAAAATTAATAGAGCAATGAACCCCAATTATCTCGATTTTGAACAACCGATTGCTGAGCTGGAAGTCAAGATTGAAGAGCTGCAGCTGGTCGGCAACGACAACGACATCAACATCACCGAGGAGATCGGTAAGCTGCGGGAAAAAAGCAGCAAACTGACCGAAAAAATCTTTAGCAATCTCACGCCCTGGGATATCGTCAAGGTGGCGCGCCACCCGATGCGTCCCTACGCGCTGGACTATATCCGCCGCATTTTTACCGATTTTGACGAGCTGCACGGCGACCGTCACTTCGGCGATGACAAGGCCATTGTTGGCGGTATCGCCAAACTCGACGGTCAGCCGGTGATGGTTATCGGTCAGGAGAAGGGCCGCGGTGTACCGGAGAAAGTGCGCCGCAATTTCGGCATGCCCAAGCCCGAGGGCTATCGCAAGGCGCTGCGCCTGATGGAGATGGCCGAGCGTTTCCAGCTGCCGATCATCACCCTGATCGACACCCCGGGGGCCTATCCCGGCATCGACAGCGAAGAGCGTGGTATCAGTGAGGCTATCGCCCAGAACCTGGCGGTGATGTCGCGGCTGAACACCCCCATCATCTGTGTGGTGATTGGCGAGGGCAGTTCCGGTGGCGCGCTGGGTATCGGCGTCGGCGATCACCTGGCCATGCTGCAGTACTCCACCTACTTCGTGATCTCGCCCGAGGGCTGCGCCAACATCATCTGGAAGACCACGGAAAAGGCGCCGGATGCGGCCGAGGCCATGGGTCTGACCTCCAGCGTGCTGGAGAATCTGGGCATTGTTGACGCCACTATCCCCGAGCCCATGGGCGGCGCCCACCGCGATATCGACCTCACCGCCAGCCGCGTCAAGGATCACCTTATTGGCCAGCTGAAGACATTACAGGAGCTGCCGCGCGAGGAGCTGCTGGAGCAGCGCTACCAGCGGCTGATGTCTTACGGTAATAGCTAAGAGCGGTCGGACGTCGGAAGTCGGACGTCTGACGCTTGCGGTGCGCGCAGCGCACCCTACGGTTGCCACCGAACTGATCGTAGGGTGCGCTGTGTGCACCGATGTCGCATATTGAAAGCGTGCCAACGGCGAGCGGCCTGCAGACTTCCCATGAGCTCCCTGCTGCAAATACTGCAATCAGCGCTGGCTCCCCACCGGGGCTGCCGGCGCTGGCTTGTGGCCTACAGCGGTGGCCTGGACTCCCAAGTGCTGCTGCAACTGCTGGCCGACTGGCGCGACAGCACGCAGGACGCCCTCCCTCCCATCGAAGCCATCCATATCGATCACCAGCTGCAGCCGGACTCCGCCGGCTGGGCTGAGCACTGCCGCCTACACTGCCGTGAGTTGGATATTGCCTTGCACAGCCAGACAGTGACCGTGCGCTGCGGCCCGCGCCAGAGCCTGGAAGCCCAGGCCAGGGCGGCCCGCTACCTCGCCTTTGAGCAGGTATTGGAACCCGGCGACCTGCTGCTGATGGCCCACCACCGCGACGACCAGGCGGAAACCCTGCTGCTGCGGCTGTTGCGCGGCAGCGGCCAGCGAGGCCTGGCAGCGATACCCGCTGAGCGCGCGCTGGGAGCCGGGCGGCTGCTGCGCCCGCTGCTGGGCGTCGAGCGCTCCGCGCTGGAGGCCTGGGCCCGCGGGTGTGAGCTGAGCTGGATCGAAGATCCCAGCAACGCCGATCCGCGCTACGACCGCAACTACCTGCGCCTCCAGCTTCTGCCGTTGCTGGAAGCGCGCTGGCCCGCCTACCGCGATACCCTGGCGCGCAGCGCCGCCCACGCCGCTGACAGCGCCGAGCTATTGCGCCAGCTGGCGGACGAAGATCTGGCGCGGCTGGCGCCATCAGTCGGGGTTACGCCTGGCGCTGGGCCCGGTTTGGGGGCGGAGCCACGGCTGCCGGTGGCGCCACTGCTAGCGCTGGATGCGCGCCGGCGCGATAACCTGTTGCGCCACTGGCTGGCCCGTCATGGCGCCGGCGATATCAGCGCCGCGAACCTGCAGCGACTGGTCGACGAGGTGCTGGACGCCGGCGCTGACGCCATGCCGCAGCTGGCGGTAGGAGAGCGTCAGTTGCGGCGCTATCGCGGCGAACTCTATGTCAGCACGCTGACGGCGGCGCCCGATAGTGGCTGGCGCGGGAGCTGGACTTTGGGCGCGCCGCTGCAGCTTGAGGGTGTCGGCAGCCTGTACGCCGAAGCGGTGCAGGGCGGCGGTCTGCGCTGTGGTGGCGAGGTGGAGGTCGGCTTTCGCCGCGGCGGTGAGCGCTGTCGCCCCGTCGGTCGCGCCCACTCCCAGAGTCTGAAAAAACTGTTGCAGGAGTACGCGCTGCCGCCCTGGTGGCGCGACCGGGTGCCGCTGATCTACGTCGACGGCGAGCTGGCGGCGGTGGGCGATCTGTGGGTCTG
>JBFHRT010000196.1:0-4764 GCA_041591575.1 Spongiibacteraceae bacterium | reverse complement strand
GGCGCGAAGCGGATCAGCCCGAAACGGCCGGGACGGATGTCGTCGCTGAACTGACGGTAGCCCAGCCCCCACACCAGCTGCTGGCGCTGCCCCAGAGCAAAGTTGTGCTGAAAGTCAGCGTCAATCACGTCGATATCCAGCAGGAACAGGGTGTCATCGCGCTCAGAGCGATCGGCATAGATCTGCCAGCGCTGACCGCTGCCGTCGGCGTGCCGGCGCTGCCAGCGCAGCAGGGCGCTGCTGCCGTGGTATTCGATAGTGGTGCGGATGGCATCGAAGAACGGCGGTGTCAGCCGCGGTCGCACCAGCTCTTCACGCTGATCACTGTCGTGACTGTCCAGCTGCAGGGTCCACTGGCCACCGTTGCGCTCGGCACTGTCCCAGCGCAGGCCACCCTGCACGCCCTGCCAGTCGTCGAAATTATCACCGCCGCTGCTAAGGCGGGTGTCGTCGCGATCAAAGCCCTTGATATAGGCGCGCAGGTGGCCCGCCTCTCCCAGAGCGGCGCCATAGCGCAGGTTGGCGAAGCGCCGCTCCTCGTCGCCACCGCCCATCTCCAGCAGGCCGCCGGTGGTGGCGGCCGCAGGCCGAGTGACGATATTGATCACACCATTGACCGCGTTGGAACCCCACAGTGCGGCGCCGGGGCCGCGCACCACTTCAATGCGTTCGATATCTACCAGCGGCACGTCCTGGGCGTCCCAGAACACGCCGGAGAACACCGGCGAGTAGGCGGTGCGACCGTCGATCAGCACCAGCAATTTATTGGCAAAGAAGGTATTGAAGCCGCGGATGCTCACCGCCCATTTGCCCGCGGAAATACGCCCCACCTCCACCCCCGGCACCAGCCGCAACAACTCGGGGATGCTGGTGGCGCCGGAGCGGCGGATATCCTCGGCGCGCAATACGTACACTGCCGCCGGCGTGTCGCGCAGCGGCGCCTCGCGACGCATGGCCACGGTCACGTCGATTTCCAGCAGCTGCTCGATACTGAGGGCGGCGAGGTCAATCTCGGCGCCGGCCGCCGGCAACAGGCAGCACAAAACCCCGGCCGCCAGCCACTGCCGGCCGCCGCTGCGCTCGCCCTTGCCTGGCCGCTGCGCCACCGCTCGTCTCCATTGTCAGCTTCCACTCTTGAACATAGCGGAAACTCCGCGGCCTGCACGGCAGCAGGACTCAGAAGCGCAGGCGCAGCTTAAAGTAATAGGCGCGCTCCACCTCAGCCCGAGGCGTGAACACCAGCGAGTCGGTGTATTCGCGCTGGTTGCGATCCAGCAGGTTCTGCCCCACCAGCGACAGCTCCAGTTCGCCGAAGCGGCGAGCCAGCACCAGATCCAGCTGGGTGTAGGCGTCGATGTCCTTCACCGGAATCTCGTCCACATAGCGCAGCGTGGCGTTAAACTCGGTGCCGCCGGGCAGGTCCCACAGCGAGCGCAGGGTGGCGCGGTGCAGCGGACTGTCGCCCTCGGCCTGGTCGATAGTGGGGTCGCCACTGATATCGGAATCGACCTTGAGCTGAATATGGTTGTAGGCCAGCTCCAGCTGCCACTGCGACAGCGGCCGGGCCTTGATCACCATTTCGCCACCCCAGCTGCGGGCGTCGGCGCCATTCACTGCCACAATGGGCAGGATCAGGTGGGGCGGCGGATTGGGACCGGGCTCAACCGGCCCCTGCGCCAGCACGCGCAGGCCGCTGAAGTCGTTGTAGAACAGCGCCAGATCCAGCGCCAGGGCAGGGCTGAAACGACGGCGCCAGCCGGCCTCGTAGGCGGTGAGTCGCTCCGCGTCGAAGCCCCGATTGCCCCTGATCTGGGCCTGCAGCAGGAAGCCGCCGCCGAGGTCGACGATATCAAAGCCCGCGGTGGAGTCGTGCTCGGTGCGACTGGGCACACGGTGGGCACGCGACACCGCCGCCCACAGGCTGGTGGCGGCATCCGGGGTCCAGATGACACGGGCGTTGGGCTGCAGCTCGGTGCCAGTAAAATCATTGTGCTCGGCCTTGGCGCCGGCGATCAGCCGCAGCCGCTCAGGCCGCGGGCTGAACTCGTACTGGGCAAAGCCGCTGGCAATATCGTAGTGGCGGCGCTCGGGGGTAAAGCTCAGGTACTGGGGGGGCAACTCGTCCTCGATATAGCGGTAACCCAACCCCCACACCAGGCGCTGACGCGGGCTCACACGCCAGTCGTGCTGCAGATCGAGGTCGTAGGCATCGATCTTGATATCCAGCAGCGAGTCCTCGCGCTCACTGTGGTCCACATAGGCCTGCAGGCTCCAGCTGGAGCGCTCGCTGCTGCGCCAGCTCCAGCGCGCCAGCGCGCTGACCCCCGAGTAGGGAATGATGATTTCGTTGACGAAGGTGAATCCGGCGGCGTTGACGTCGTCCAGCACCAGCGCCTCGCCCTCCTCGCCCTGGTAGGCATCGAGAATCACTGTCAGCGCGCCGCTGTCGTCGTCGCCGCGGTCATAGCGCAGCCCGCCCTGCACCGCGTGCCAGCCGTCCTTGTTTTCACCGCCCACCAGCCGCGAGCCGTCGTCGCGCTCGAAGGCCTTGATATAGCCGCGCACGAAGCCGGTGGCGCCGGCGCGGGCGCCGTAGCGCAAGCCGGTAAACCACTTGTCCTCGTTGCCCGCGCCGATGGTGGCCAGGCCGCCGGCGGTGTCGCTGGCATGGCGGGTGACGATATTGATAACGCCATTGAAGGCATTGCCGCCCCACAGCGCGGCGCCGGGACCACGCACCACCTCGATACGCTCGATATCCTCAATTAGGGTATCCAGGGTGTCCCAGAACATGCCGACCTTGGCCTGGGAGAAGGCACTGCGGCCGTCCACCAGTATCAGCAGGCGGTTGGTGAAGATGCCGTTGAAGCCGCGGATGGTGACGGCCCACTTACCGGAGCCAAAGCGCGCCACTTCCACCCCCGGCACCAGCCGCAGCAGCTCGGGAATGCTAGTGGCGCCGGAGCGGCGGATGGCGTCGCTGTCCAGCACGTACACCGCCGATGGCGAGGCGCGCACGGTCTCGCCCTTGCGCGACACCAGCCGCACCTCCACCTGCAGCAGCTGCTCCAGGCTGAGCGCGGCGTAGTCGGTGGCGGCCGGCTCGCCGCGGGCAGCGCAGGCACACAGCAGCGCCAGCGCGGCGACCATTCGCCAACGCAAAGCTCCCCTGTGACTGCCGGTGCAGCGCATACCACCACTCCCTTGTGACTAGTTTTCGGGCACTACAGCGTCATGGCACGCCTGTACGCCCCCAGTCTAAAGCGTAGTCGCTTATCATTAAGGCCCCCAGCAGGCGCGGCCTCGATCCATCGCCCAGGGACGTCGACGGAAATGTTTGGGATTCGCAAGGCGACGCCGGCACTGTCGCCTCAGAAATCCAGGCGCAGCTTGAGGTAGTAGGCGCGCTCCACCTCAACGGCGGGCGTGCCGACAATGATGTCGTCGTACTCCTGGTGGTTGCGATCCAGCAGGTTCTGCCCCACCAGCGACAGCTGCAGCCGCTGGCCAATGCGCGTGAGCAGCACCAGATCCAGTTCGGTGTAGGCGTCAACGGGGGGAATACCGGCCTCGGAGCTAATCTCGTCGACATAGCGCAGCGTGGCGTTCAGCTCGGCGTCGCGCGGCAGTTGCCACAGCGAGCGCAGCGTAAGCCGGTGCCGCGGGCTGTTGTCTTCGGAGTCCTTGGCGGTGGTATCTGCGCTGCCGCCGTCGTTTACCCGCAGCTGCAAATGGTTATAGGCCAGCTCCAGCTGCCAGCGCGGAATCGGCCTCGCCCTCAGCACCAGCTCGCCCCCCAGCTGCGGGCATCGGCGCCGTTGTCGGCGGCGATAGGAACAATGACATGGGGCGGCGGGCTGGGGTTGAACTCCATACCCATCGGCTCCAGTGTGCGCAGGCCGCTGTAGTCGTTGTAGAACAGTGCCAGATCCAGCGCCAGGGCAGGGCTGAAACGTCGCCGCCAGCCGGCCTCATAGGCGGTCAGGCGCTCCGAATCAAAGCGCCGGTTGCCCTCGATACGCAGTTGCAGCAGCACGCCACCGCCGAGGTCAGTGATATTGGAAAACGCGGTGACATCGTGCTCGGTGCGGCTGGGGGTGCGCTGGGCTCTGGACACCGCCGCCCAGACGCTGGTGTCGGCGCCGGGGGTCCAGATGGCGCGGGCATTGGGCTGCAGCTCGGTGCCGGTGAAATCATTGTGCTCGGCCTTGGCGCCGGCGATCAGCCGCAGCTTGTCGGGTCGCGGGCTGAATTCGTACTGGGTGAAACCGCTGGCGACGTCGTAGTTGCGCCGCACCGGGTCAAAGCTCAGATACTGGGTCGGCAACTCGTCCTCGATATAGCGATAGCCCAGCCCCCAGATCAGGCGTTGGCGGGCACTCAATGCCCAGTCGTGCTGAAAATCCAGATCATAGGCATTGATCTTGATATCCAGAAACGCGTCTTCGCGTTCGCTATGATCGACATAGGCCTGCAGACTCCAGCGCGAATGCGCGCTACTGCGCCAGCTCCAGCGCGCCAGCGCGCTGGCTCCTGAGTAGGGGATGGTGGGCTCGGCCACGACATTAAAGGTGGGCGAATTGACGTCATCCAGTAGTATCGCCTCGCCCTCCTCGCCCTGATAAGCGTCGAGAATCACTGTCAGCGCGCCGCTGTCGTCGTCGCCGCGGTCGTAGCGCAATCCACCCTGCAGCGCGTGCCAGCCGTCCTTGTTTTCACCGCCCTCCAGCCGCGAGCCGTCATCGCGCTCGAAAGCCTTGATAT
>JBFHRT010000195.1:0-4772 GCA_041591575.1 Spongiibacteraceae bacterium | reverse complement strand
CCAACAATCAGCTCCATGGCCAGCATAAAGCGCTCGCGCTGCACCGGCTCACCGCGGGCTGCGGCGCGATCGAACACCACCTGGTAAACCCGGCTGTGGTCCAGCCAGTAGGCATCGATCCACGCCACCAGGGCGCTGTCGCTGGGACGGTGGCCAACAATCCAGCGAATGATGGCAAGAACGCCCGGCTCGCTGAAGTGGCGGGTGAAGCTTTCCACCATGGCGCGCACGTCGCCGCGCAATGAGCCGGTGTCGGGCAGCGAGGCGACGCTCATGTCCACCGCCTCTATCACGGCCTTGACCAGCTCGTTGATATCGCCGTAACGGCGGTAGAGGGTGGTTTTATGCACCCCGGCGCGCTCGGCCACCAGCTCCATTTTCAGGCCATCAACTCCCTCCCGCTCGAGTATATCCAGCGTTGCGCGCAGCAACTGTTCGGTCACCCGCTGGCTGGGGCCGCGGGTTTTTCGGGCGGAGGAAGGTGCATTACTCATCGTTCTATTCCTGTCGAATCTGTCGGCGGCAAGCCTACCATTGTTAGGTATGAACGTAAGCCGCACCCCGACAATATGCAACTTAAAGTTGCATTTAATCAAAATCTGCGTATATTTCACCCATGCCCTGCCCACAATCCGTTTCGGGAGACATGCAATGAAGCCGATGAATCTGGCGATGGCCGGCCTGCTGCTGGCGACCAGTGGCCACGTGAGCGCCGCGCAACTGCAAGGCCGCGTTACCGCCACTACCGGCGAGGCCCTGTCCCACGCACAGCTTACCCTGCGTCACGACGCGCTGGAGAAGGCCACCACCGCCTACACCGACGCCGAGGGCTACTACCGCCTCAGCGACCTGGAAGCCGGCAGCTACTCCCTGCGGGCCCGCAGGCTGGGCAATAACACGGTGTTTGAGAGCGGCCTGGTGCTGGCTGAGGACGACCGCCTGCAGCGCGATATCGTGCTGAAGACCGTACCCAAGGCGCGCTGGGTACACGAACTGCCGGCCAGCGACTGGTTTGCCCGCGCCGAGTTTTCTTCCGAAGCCCTGCGCGGCCAGTTTTCTATTCAGTGCGCCATGTGCCACCAGCAGGGCAGCAGCACCACCCGCGTGCCGCGCAGCCGGGAAAACTGGCACGAGCTGTTCAATCAGATGGCTGAATATGGCGCCGTTATGGATCAGGCCCTGTACGACGAGGCGCCGGAGGTGCTCAACGCCACCTTTGACTTTAGCAACCTCGACCTGAGCGAGTTCCCGGATGACCCCAACGCGCGCTACAACAGCGACGTGCAGATCACCGAGTGGGAAGTGGGCCACGAGACGGCCTTCCTGCACGACATGGTGCTGGGTCACGACGGCATGGTATACAGCGTCGACTGGATTAACGACAAACTCTACCAGCTCGACCCCGCCACTAACGCACAGAAAGAGTGGGAGTTTCCGGTAGGCGAGCTGGAGCCGGGCGGCATTCTCGGCATTCTGGCCGAGCGCGGTCGTCGCTACCTGCACCACACGCCCACCGTGGCGCCACACAGCTTGCAGGCCGGGCCAAATGGCAAGCTGTGGATCACCCTGTCCACCGGGCGCGGTCTCGCCAGTTTCGACCCCAAAACCGAAACCTTCGCCACCTACGACCACCCGGCGCGGGTGATGTACCCGCACACCCTGCGTTTCGACCAGAAAGGCAATATCTGGTACACCGTGTCGATGACCAACCACCTGGTGAAGTTTGCCCCCCAGAGCAAGCAATTCACGGTTTACGATTTGCCCACGCGCAACTTCACCCAGTGGATACTGGCCCGCAGCATGCGTGCCGTGGTGTGGATCAGCAATGTGCTGGGTATCAAGGGGCAAGCGGTGGTTGGTGACGCGGAGATGAATCCGGTGCCCTACGGCATTGATGTCACGCCCGACGGCAAGGTCTGGTTCACCCAGTTCAACAATCGCCGCATTGGTTATATCGACCCGGAAACCGAAGAAATCACCATGATCGACACGCCGTTCTCCGGCCCGCGCCGCATGCGCGCCGACAGCAAGGGTGTGCTGTGGATTCCGTCCTACAACAGCGGCGCTTTTTACCGCTACGACCCCAGCGAAGGCGAATTCAAGGCTTACAAAGTGCCCACCGGCCGTGGCGACCTGGTGTATGCCCTGGCCATTGATCCGCAGGATGACAGTGTATGGCTGTGCGGCACCAACTCCGACACCATGATGCGCTTCGACCAGCAAACCCAGACCTTCGACACCTACCAGCTGCCGAGTCGGGTGAGCTTCACCCGCGAGCTGGAAGTGGATGAGGCCGGCAACCTGTGGACCAGCACCTCCAACATGCCCTTCTACCAGGTGGAAGGCATGCGCGGCCGGGTGGTGCGCCTGAGCTTCCCCAACCGCGGCGGCGAACAGCACAGCGCGGAGGCCCACTGATGATTGAACAAAAAACCATGCTGACCGGTGCCTACCAGGGCGCCGGCCGCATCGAGCTGGTGGAAAAGCCGGTGCCGGATATCGGCCCCGGCGATGTACTGATCAAAGTCAGCCGCGCCGGCATCTGCGGCACCGACATGCACACCTATCGTCACGGCAACGCCTTCATGCCCGAGGGCCTCACCATTGGCCATGAATTCAGCGGCCGCATCGTCGCCATGGGCAGCGATGTCGACGGTTTTGCACTGGGCATGCGCGTGACCGTAAACCCCA
This sequence comes from Spongiibacteraceae bacterium, assembly GCA_041591575.1. Lineage (GTDB taxonomy): Bacteria > Pseudomonadota > Gammaproteobacteria > Pseudomonadales > Spongiibacteraceae > JBFHRT01. The sequence continues at coordinate 2,081 of JBFHRT010000195.1, read as the reverse complement.
TGGTCCACCAGCTCGGCCTGTTTAGCGATGGCGCCTTTGCCGAGTACGTGAAATTTGCCGATGCCAAGCTGGGGGAAAACATCTTCGCCCTGCCCGACAGCGTCGACGACACCCAGGCCGCGCTGGCAGAACCGCTGGCGGTGGCGCTGCGCGGCATCAACCAGAGTCGGCTGGATAAAAACTCGACGGTACTGATTCAGGGCCTGGGCACAATCGGCCTGTGCGCGCTGCTGATTGCCCGGCAGCGGGGCGTCGAGAAGATTGTTGCCATCGATGCCGAAGGCTGCCGCCTCGATCTTGCCAAACAACTCGGCGCCACCACCTTTGCGCTGGGTGATGACAGCATCGATCAGCAGCTATTCGAGTACTTCGGCACCGCGACGGGACTCATCCCCTCGCCCAACATCGACCTCATCATCGACGCCACCGGCAGTGAAGCGGCCCTCAACAGTGCGGTGAACCGGCTGGCGCCGTCTGGCGAACTGCTTATTCTCGGCACCTATCCGGCACCGGTGGCCATCGACATGACCTTCTTTGTGGCCAAGGAGCTGCGCATGATCGGCTCACTGGCCTACGAGCAGGAACTGCCCCAAGCGCTGGATCTCATCGCCAGCGCCGCAGTGGATGTCCGCGCGCTGGCCTCTCATGAGTTTTCCCTGGCGGATATCAAGCAGGCCTTTGTGCAGCAGAGCCGTAGTGCGGAGTCCATCAAAGTGATGATCAACACCGAGATAGCCCGCGATTGAGGCCCGGCTGACGCCATTGATCACATTGCGCCTTTCAGAAGGGATATCGAGCTTGCGAACCGGATTAGGGACTCGCGAACTCGCTATGACCGCCAGGCGAGCGACGCCTCAGAACGGAATATCGTCATCGCCGCCAAACGGCGGCTCATACTGATCGCTAGGGGCTGGCTGGTAGTATTCGTCTTCGGCGGCACCCGCTTCTGCCTGAATTTTCCAGCCCACCAGATTATTGAAATAGCGACCGTTGTACTCGCGCCCGCGGATATCGAAGGAAACGGTGACGCTCTGCCCCACGCTGAGGCTATCGAGCAGGCCGATCTTGTCTTTCAGGAACTCCAGGCTGATGTCTTGCGGGTAGTTGCCGTCTTCCACGGTCACCACCATTTCCCGTTTGGTGAAACCGCTGTTGAATGTTTGCGTTTCCTGGATAAGTTTGACTTTACCGGTCAACTCGTAAGACATACCGCTTCCCCACAACTAAAAAATCAATAATCCGCTATTTTAAAAGAAAAGCCGGCGGAACGACATTGAAGGCGCCTGCCGGCGCCGATTACCCAACAGCCTACAGCACCCGAGGCACCGCCTGGCCAAAAATCAACCAGACTGCAGAAAGGGGCACGCCCGTGCCCCGAGCGCTCCCCCCTGGCCCACACAAGCAGCGCACAAACGCCAGTCCTCCCCCCCTGAAAGCTATCGAATAGTCCATTTCAACGATTCACCATTACCGAACCTGGCGTAGTGTCGGCACGCAGCCCCCTTGCGGGACAAATGGCTACGCCATCGTACGGAGGAAAACCGGCACATGAAAAAAATAACGACAATCGCCATCACTCTGATAGCACTGGCAGGCACTCAACAGGCGATGAAATGGAGCCAAAGCAGGCCCGCCGCCGCTGAGCGGGTAGCGGCCACCGAGTCAGTGCGGCGCCCTGCCGCCGGCGAGGTGATCGGTTTCCGCGATGACTACAACACCCTCGCCTGGCTGGGCATCCCCTACGCACAGGCACCCGTGGGCACGCTTCGCTGGCGGGCGCCGCAGCCGCTGGCACCATGGCCCGAAACACGGCAGGCCTTGGCGATGAGCTCGCCCTGTATCCAGTTTTGGGGGCCCGCCTCCGGCCTGGACGGAAACGAAGGTGAGGTGGTCGGCTCCGAAGACTGCCTGTACCTGAACATCTGGGCGCCACAGGTCGCCTCTAGCCAGCCCAAGCAAGGCCTGCCAGTGATGCTGTGGATACACGGCGGCGGTAACTCCATCGGCACCGCCAACACCTTCTCCGGCGCCCACCTGGCAGGCAGCCAGCAAGTGATTGTGGTCACCATCAATTACCGCCT
>JBFHRT010000194.1:0-4772 GCA_041591575.1 Spongiibacteraceae bacterium | reverse complement strand
GATCGGGAACACAACGAGTCATGACAACGGTGATTAACACTGTGGGGAGCAATCTGTAATGGCGAGCACTGCATCCGGCAAGATGATTGTCGGGCTCGATATCGGCACATCCAAGGTGGTGGCCATCGTCGGCGCCGTCAACGACGAGGGCGCGCTGGAGGTGGTCGGCATCGGCTCGCACCCCTCTCGTGGCCTCAAGAAGGGCGTGGTGGTCAATATCGAATCCACCGTGCAGTCGATCCAGCGTGCGGTGGAAGAGGCCGAGCTGATGGCTGGCTGCCAGATCCACAGCGTATACGCGGGCATTGCCGGCAACCACATCCGTTCCCTCAATTCCCATGGCATCGTCGCCATCCGTGACCGCGAGGTCTACCAGCTGGACCTGGAGCGGGTGCTGGATGCGGCCCAGGCGGTGGCGATACCGGCCGACCAGAAAGTGCTGCACATCCTGCCCCAGGAGTACCTGGTGGATGACCAGGGTGGCATTCGCGAGCCGCTGGGCATGTCTGGCGTGCGGCTGGAGGCCAAGGTACACCTGGTGACCTGCGCGGTGAATGCGGCACAGAACATCGAGAAGTGCATCCGCCGCTGCGGCCTGGAAGTGGAAGACGTCATTCTCGAGCAGCTGGCCTCCGCCTATGCCGTGCTCACCGACGACGAAAAGGAGCTGGGCGTGTGCCTGGTGGATATCGGCGGCGGCACCACCGATATCGCCATCTTCACCGAGGGCGCCATCAAGCACACCGGGGTCATTCCCATCGCCGGCGATCAGGTCACCAATGACATCGCCATGGCGCTGCGCACCCCCACCCAGTACGCCGAGGAGATCAAGATCAAGTACGCCTGCGCGCTGACCCAGCTGGCAGGCGAGGGCGAGACCATCAAGGTGCCCAGCGTCGGCGAGCGGCCGCCGCGGGACCTGTCGCGCCAGGCCCTGGCTGAGGTGGTGGAGCCGCGCTACGACGAGCTCTTCACCCTGGTGCAGGCGGAGCTGCGCCGCAGTGGCTACGAGGACATGATCGCCGCCGGCATCGTGCTCACCGGCGGCACCTCCAAGATGGAGGGGGTGGTGGAGCTGGCCGAGGAAATCTTCCATATGCCGGTGCGCATCGGCGTGCCGCAGGAGGTACAGGGGCTGACCGATATCGTGCGCAACCCCATCTACGCCACCAGCGTGGGCCTGCTGCAGTACGGGTTTCGCCACCAGCGCCAGGCCAATGGCAGTCGAACAAAGGCTTCAGCCGGTTGGCTGGAGCGTTGCAAACAGTGGTTCCAGAGTAATTTTTAGCTTTAGTGGCAATAGGTTACGCCATCGCGTAACCGCTTACTAAAAAAGGGAGAAAAGCAATGTTTGAACTCGTCGACAATGTACCTCAGAGTGCAGTGATCAAAGTCATCGGGGTCGGTGGCGGCGGTGGCAACGCCGTCAAGCATATGATTGCCAGTGACGTCGAGGGCGTGGATTTCATCTGCGCCAACACCGACGCCCAGGCGCTCACCGACATCACCTCCAAGACCGTGCTGCAGCTGGGCACCGGCATCACCAAGGGGCTGGGCGCCGGCGCCAATCCCGAGGTGGGCCGCCAGGCCGCGCTGGAGGACCGCGAGCGCATCGCCGAATCGCTGGCCGGTGCCGATATGGTGTTCATCACCGCCGGCATGGGCGGCGGCACCGGCACCGGCGGCGCGCCGGTGGTGGCCGAGGTGGCCAAGGAACTGGGCATCCTCACCGTGGCGGTGGTGACCCGTCCCTTCCCCTTCGAGGGCAAGAAGCGCATGGCCATTGCCGACGCCGGTATGAAGGAGCTGCGTCAGCACGTGGACTCGCTGATCACCATTCCCAACGAGAAGTTGCTGTCGGTGCTGGGTGAGAAGACCAGCCTGCTGGACGCCTTCCGCGCGGCCAACGACGTACTGCTGGGCGCAGTGCAGGGTATTGCCGACCTGATCATCCGCCCGGGCATGATCAACGTCGACTTTGCCGACGTGCGCACGGTGATGAGCGAAATGGGCATGGCGATGATGGGTAGCGGCCACGCCACCGGTGAAAACCGCGCCCGCGAGGCCGCCGAGGCGGCGATTCGCAGCCCGCTGCTGGAAGACGTCAATCTGCAGGGTGCCCGCGGTATCCTGGTCAATATCACTGCCGGTCTCGACCTGTCGCTGGGCGAGTTCACCGAGGTGGGCGACACCATCGAGGAGTTCGCCTCCGAGAACGCCACTGTGGTGGTGGGTACGGTAATTGACCCCGAAATGACCGAGGAGCTGCGGGTGACCGTGGTGGCCACCGGCCTGGACGGCGCCGCAGGCGACGCCCCACTGAAAATGGTGGAAAGCAAGCCGACACCGCCCCGCGGCCACGACTACCGCGACCTGGACCGCCCCACGGTGATGCGCAACAGCCCGCAAACCGCCGCCGCGCGGGAGCCGGCACGCGAGCCGGTACAGGAGAAAGACCTGGAATATCTCGATATTCCGGCCTTTCTGCGCCGCCAGGCCGATTAGGTAAATAATGCGGTTTGCCGCTCCAGCCCTGTTGGTGACGCGCGTTGGCTCTGCTAACATGCGCCCCAGCTAGGCATCCGACAGCAGACGACGGCAGAGAACAATGATCAGACAACGTACACTGCGCAATACTATTCGGGCGACCGGGGTGGGCCTGCACACCGGTGAGAAGGTTTATCTCACCCTGAAGCCGGCCCCGGCCGATACCGGTATCGTGTTTCGCCGTACCGACCTCAATCCCGTGGTCGAGATCGCTGCTCGCGCCGAAAACGTGGGTGACACCACTCTGTCCACCACCCTGGTGAAGGACGATGTGCGTGTTTCCACGGTAGAACACCTGTTGTCGGCGATGGCCGGGTTGGGCATCGACAATGCCTATGTCGAAATCAGTGCGCCGGAAGTGCCGATTATGGATGGCAGTGCCGGTCCGTTCGTGTTCCTGATCCAGTCGGCGGGGATCGAGGAGCAGGACGCACCGAAGAAGTTCATCCGCATCAAGCGGCCGGTGACGGTGGAAGATGGTGACAAAGTAGCCAGTTTCCTCCCTTTTGATGGCTTCAAAGTCACCTTCACCATCGATTTCGACCACCCGGTTTTCCGCGACCGCACCCGCAAGGCGGAGCTGGACTTCTCCAGCACCTCCTTCGTCAAGGAAGTCAGCCGCGCCCGTACCTTCGGCTTTATGCACGAGATCGAATACCTGCGCTCGCAGGGGCTGGCCCAGGGCGGCAGCGTGGACAATGCCATTGTGGTGGATGAGTACCGCATCCTCAACGAGGATGGTCTGCGCTACGACGACGAGTTCGTCAAGCACAAGGTGCTGGACGCCATCGGCGACCTCTACCTGCTGGGCAACAGCCTGATCGGTGAGTTCCAGGCGCACAAGTCGGGGCATGCCCTGAACAACGCCTCGCTGCGTGCGCTGATCGCCCAGACTGATGCCTGGGAGATGGTCACCTTCGACAATGTCGCCGACGCGCCGATTTCCTACCTGACGCCGGTGGCGGCCGCCTGAGGCCGCAGGCCGCCGTCTAAGACGGCGCTTTTGCCACGCCTTTCACCGCGCTCGCTGCCCGAGCGCGGCCTTCTTCTTTTTGACCTCCAGATACCGCTTCACCGGTGCTTGCCTGTGCCCGAAATTGCGCGTCAGTCGCGGTGCCGGTCGTGGCAATCGACACCGTTCTATGCGATATTGCGCCGTTGTGGTTTTATCCGCGTACGCGCCGCGCGCGAGCTGTCGCCAGTGTCTCTGACGCGCGCATGTGTAGGCGCAATTGGCACTTCAATCGCGGAATTTGCACTTGTACCTGCCACAGCATCCCGGCGACGCAGCCACAGCGAGTCGCGCGCCACGGGCCTCAGGAATTAACCGGCGAGATAGATAAAGAACAATGATTGCAGGCGTTTTCAAAAAAGTATTCGGCAGCAAAAATGATCGCGAACTCAAGCGTATGGGCAAGATCGTTGCCCAGATCAACGCTCTCGAGGAAAGCTTCACCGCACTCAGCGACGACGCGCTGAAACAGAAAAGCGCGGAGTTCAAGCAGCGCCTGGCCGGCGGCGAGACCCTGGACGCGCTGCTGCCCGAAGCCTTTGCCGCGGTGCGCGAAGCCGGCCGCCGGGTACTGGGCATGCGCCACTTCGATGTACAGCTGATCGGTGGCATCACCCTGCACGAGGGCGCCATCGCCGAGATGAAAACCGGTGAGGGCAAGACCCTGGTGGCGACCCTGCCGGTCTATCTCAATGCGCTGACCGGGCGCGGCGTGTTCGTGGTCACCGTCAACGATTACCTGGCCAGCCGTGACGCCAACTGGATGCGCCCGGTTTACGAATTTCTGGGCATGAGCGTCGGCGTGATCTCCGGCGGTCAGCCGCCGGAGGAGAAGCGCGCCGCCTACCTGGCCGACATCACCTACGGTACCAACAACGAGTTCGGCTTCGACTACCTGCGCGACAACATGGCCTTCTCCCAGGAGGATCGCTTCCAGCGCGGCCTGCACTACGCCATTGTCGATGAAGTGGACTCCATCCTGATTGACGAGGCGCGCACGCCGCTGATCATCTCCGGTGCCGCCGAGGATAGCTCCGAACTGTACTTGCGCATCAACAGCTTTATTCCCAAGCTGAAGCCGGCCTCCGAGGAGTTCGTAGGGCACTACAGCATCGACGAGAAGATGCGCCAGGCCGAACTCAGTGAGGAGGGGCACCAGTACGTTGAGGAGCTGCTGGTGCAGAACGGCCTGCTGGAAGAGGGCGACAGCCTC
>JBFHRT010000193.1:0-4818 GCA_041591575.1 Spongiibacteraceae bacterium | reverse complement strand
GTCGGATTCGCTGGTGCGCTGCGCGCAGGACAGCAAGCTGTGTTTCATTCCGGGGGTGGCGACGCCCAGCGAAGTGCTTAATGCACGGCTGCTGGGAGTGCGCTTGGCCAAACTGTTTCCCGCCGAATTGCTAGGCGGTGTTGCCATGCTTAAGGCGCTGTCCGGCCCGCTGCCAGATATGCGCTTCTTTCCCACCGGTGGTGTTTCGGTGGACACCTACCGAGACTATCTGATGCAGGACAATGTTCACTGCACCGGCGCGACCTGGCTGGCGCCGCCGGCGGATATCGCCGCCGGCAACTGGGCTGCGATTGCCGAGCGCGCCAGGCGGATTTACCGAGGATAACAATATCCTTGACGGTCGCTGGTTGCTGATCTATTGTGGCTTGATGGTCATGTGGTAAGGCCAATTATTTTAATAACTATATTCGCCTCTGATGGCGCGCCGGCTGTTGTCGACAGCTGGTCAAACCAGGTGGAGATCAAGGCCATGCTTATCCCGTATCGAGGCCGGCTGTGCGCCGGCCTTTCCTTTGTCACCCTGCTGTTCGCGAGTACGACGCTGCAGGCCCAGCTCGAAGAAGTCGTGGTTACCGCGCAGAAACGCGAGCAAAACCTCCAGGACGTACCCATGGCCGTCACGGCAATCAGTGCCGAGCTGCTCGAAAACAACGAGATTGGCAGCATCGAGGAACTAACGCAGTTGGTGCCGTCACTGAAGTACACGCCTGGCGACAATCCTCAGAACAGCTCCATCCGCGTGCGTGGCGTGGGTACCGATGTCTACAGCAGCGCGGTTGAGCCAAACGTGTCGGTGGTTGTCGATGGCGTGCCGCTGGCGCGTACCAGCCTGGTCAATTTCGATTTCGCCGATGTGGAACGGGTTGAGGTGTTGCGCGGACCGCAGGGCACGCTGTTTGGAAAAAATGCCTCGGCGGGTCTGGTTCACGTCATTACCCGCGATCCGCACGAGCAGTTCGAGGCGCGTCTTAAGCTGGGCCACGAAACCGCGGAGCATTTTCCCGGCGATGACTATAAGGTTCAGGCCACCGTGAGTGGCCCCTTGCTGGAGGGGCTGGGCGCGCGGCTGACGACCTACTGGAAATCGACCGAGGGGCATATCGAGGACGTTGCGCAGGGCGAGTTTGTCCCCGACCGCGAAGCCTATGGTGTGCGGGCCAAACTGCGCTGGGATGTGAGTGACTTGCTGTCGCTGAAATTGACCGCCGAACACCAGAATGTCGATGGCAGTACCTACCCCTCGGTTTCGCGCAGTGCCAACCCCGAGGTGGAGGCCAACAACGACCCCATCAACGCCAGCGAAACCAACCGTCAGACCCGCTCGGCCGGCAACCTGGTGTCGGATATGCGCAGCGACGCTGTGACCCTGTCGATGGACTGGACGCTGGGTGATTTTACGCTCAGTGCGATCTCCGGCTACCGGGAAGCGGACCTGATGAATAATTTGTCAGCCGGTCCGCTGGACGGTAAGAACATCTTTTTGGCGAGAAATGGCGGCCCGCGCTATATCGAAACCTTCACCCAGGAGCTGCGCGTGGCAGCAGCGGTTGACGACTGGTTGGAATACACCGTTGGCGCGCTGTGGTTCGACAACTACCTCAGCAGCGATTTCGACCGTGAAATCCGCGACCTGCCCGCCACCACCGTCGCCAATATTAGTCTGCCGTCGCCGTTGTCGCCGCTGGACCTGCCCGGCAATGTCGGTAGTATCGATGTGTTTCAAGGCTTCGACAACGAGGTCGATACCCGCAATATTGGCGTATTCGCCCAAGCGACCTGGCATATTGGCAGTCGCTGGCACCTGACGGCCGGGGTGCGTCATATCGATGAAGAGGTGTCTGCCAGCTATTCCAATTATCAGCGGCTCAGCGACGCCGCCACGGGCACACCGATATCCGCCGCCGACTCCATGACGGTGATACCCGAGACGACAGTGGCCGACACCGATATGACCGGCACCGTGTCGCTGCAGTATGACTGGGGCGAACACAGCATGGTTTATACAACCCTTTCAAGGGGCTATCGCGGCCGCGCCTTCGACATCACCACCAACTCCAACCAGGATTCCTTCGATAACCCTGTGGACCCGGAAATTGCCAATTCCGCTGAGCTGGGCGTCAAATCACGCCTGTTTGGCAACCGCCTGGAAATCAACGCGACTGCCTTTGTTACGGTGTTTGAAGATTTCCAGGCACAGCTGGTCGAAATTGGTGGTGGCGGGGTGGCGGCCGAGCTGCGCCTGGCGAACGCCGGCGAACTGGAAACCCGAGGCGTAGAGATTGATTTCAAGGCGGCGCCCGTAAAGCCAGTGACGATTATTGGATCGCTGCTGTTCAACCGCGCGGTTTTCAACGAGTTTATCACCCAGTGCTTTGTCGGTCAGCGTAGCGACGAGCGTGGGGCTATCGACAACGATGGCGATGGCAGTTGTGACGCGCAAGACGTCAGTGGCGGCGTGCTGCCCAATGCGCCGAAGTGGAGCGGTTCACTGACGACGCGCTACGACCAGCCCATTGGTAGCCGTGGCAGTGTCGCTTTCCTGCAGTTGACCGGTCGTTACCAGAGTGAAGTCCAGTTCCAATCGGACCAGCACCCGCTGACCAAGCAGGAGGCCTATGACATCTGGGACCTGCGCACGGGTTTCACTTCGCCATCGGCTCGCTTTGAAGTGGCTGCCTACGTCAAGAACCTGTTTGCGCAGTCTTACGTCAACAATATCCTCGCATTGTCGCTGGTCAATGATCGCCGCGACACCTTGCACACGCTTCCGAAAGCTGCCGACCGCGTGTTCGGCGTCAGTCTGGGTCTGCAGTGGTAGCCGCAGGGAGAAATGGTGACTGACTTGCTACGGCGTTGACGCCGGCGTTCATGATGGCCGTGATTAGCTGCTACCCCTTCCATGCGTCACGGCTGGCTTTGGCACTGGGCGGGCCAGGCGTTCAGTGCCTTTTTTCTTTTGTGGAACGGCGGTCCCTGGCAAATCCGGCCGTCGTTCCTTTTTTTCTCGTGTTTCTTCTGCAAACACGCTGTGGTGCCGTATCCCGCCTTCCGCCGTGGTGACCACGCCACTCGCCGCTTCCGGGACTGAGTCGATATGGAGACGATCTAGGGGCTCGGCGCAGACACAGCTGCGAACTGTCGACGTTGGTGGACGCTGGTGTACAGTAGGGGCCGAGCAAGCGTTGGCGAACGGAGGCAGCATGACAGCAGAGCGCTGGGCGCAGTTGATGCAGGCGCTGGGCCTGCCGCAGAGTGTGGATACCTTTGTGGCGCTGCTGCGCGCCTATGGCGAAAAACACCGCGCTTACCATAACGCCGCGCATATCGCCGCCTGCCTGCGTCTGCTGGACGAGGTTGCGGACAGCGCTGCGCGGCCGCGGGAAATCGAACTGGCGCTGTGGTTCCACGATGCCATCTACCGGCCGTTCTCCTCCCACAACGAACAGCGCAGTGCGGACTGGGCCGCGCGATTTCTGCGCGGCTGCGCCGCGCCGGCGGCGATGGTCGAGCGCATCTGCGCGATGATCATGGCGACCCGCCACAGCGGGGCAGTGGCCGGCGGCGACCAGGCCTTGCTGGTGGATATCGACCTGTCGATACTGGGCGCTTCGCCGGATGTTTATGCGCAGTTCGAGCACGGTGTGCGCCGCGAGTACCGCTGGGTACCGCGCTGGCTATACCGGCGCCAGCGCCGGCAGCTGCTGGCCGGTTTTTTGGCGCGCAATTCCATCTATCACCGCGCGGATTTCCGCGAACGCTTCGAGGCCCATGCGCGCAGCAACCTGCAGCGCGCGCTCGCCGAGTTGGCCTAAGCGCCGGTTGGCACACACAACAATAAGAGGAACGGGGCATGCAATTCTGTCGGAAAACAGTGAGCCTGGTGTTGGCGACGCTGCTGCTGAGCGCCTGTGACGGCCAGCTGGAGATTGGCTGTGAGGCGCTGGGCGAGCTCACGCCCATCTGCGGCCTGCAGGCACCGGAGGATATCGAGGTCACACCCGACGGCTCGGCGCTATTGCTCAGCCAGTTCGGCGGCATCGATGGCGGCTCCGGCAGCCTGGCCCGCTTCGACCCGGACAGTGGCCGCGCCGAAACCCTGTACCCGCGGCAGCCGGGTGCGGAGGCGGTAGCCGACTGGGGCGACGCCAGCTGCCCGGGACAACCGGGGGCGGAGTTTTCGCCGCACGGCATCGACTTGTCGCGGCGCGCCGACGGCCGCTGGCAGCTGCTGGTGGTCAACCACGGTGGCCGCGAGTCGGTGGAGTTTTTCGAGCTGCTAGACGACGCGGCGACGGCGCTGCGCTGGCGCGGTTGTGTGCTGCTGCCGCCGCCCAGTTTTCTCAACGACGTGGTGGCCCTGCCCGAGGGCGGCTTCCTCGTCACCCATATGTTTGCCAAGGACAGTGTCTGGGCGTTGCTGCAGGCGTTTTTGGGCCGCGACAGTGGCTTTGTCTGGCAGTGGCAGCCGGGGCAGGGGCTGAGCGAACTGGCCGGCAGCCGCGGCGCCTTTCCCAACGGCATTCAGCTGTCGGCTGACGGCGAGCGCGTCTACCTCAACCTGTATATGCCCGGTGCGCTGCGGGTGATCGAGCGCGCCAGCGGCCGGCACCTGGCGGAGCTGGCTATTTCGCAGCCGGATAACAGCAGCTGGCTGCCGGACGGCCGTCTGCTGGTGGCTTCCCATCTGCGTGAGGGGCTGCTGCCCAAGCTGTGCACCGACGTGCACGCCGGCGCCTGCGCTCAGCGCTTTCAACTGGTGGCGGTAAACCCCGAGACACTGGCAACCGAGGTGCTGCT
>JBFHRT010000192.1:0-4833 GCA_041591575.1 Spongiibacteraceae bacterium | reverse complement strand
GCGCTGCGCGCTCGTATCAAATTGCTAGCGCAATTTGTCGAACCAGGCGGTGGTTCTCATCCGGCCCCTGAGCGCCATCCATAAAAAAGCCCCGCACTAGGCGAGGCTTTTTTGTATATGGTGCCCAGAGGCGGAATCGAACCACCGACACGGGGATTTTCAATCCCCTGCTCTACCGACTGAGCTATCTGGGCAATGCTGCGATCTGCAGGAGGCGCGTATTAAACCGTTTCGCGCCGCCGGAGTCAAGCCGCTGTTTTGCTTCTGTTTGCTGGTTGTTATTCGCTGGGGGGAACGTAGCCTTCGGCCTTGTCGTAGTCCTCGCCGGCGAAGAACTTGTCCATCTCCTGCTGCAGGTATTTGCGGGCCTCGGGGTCCATCATGCTGAGCTGTTTTTCGTTGATCAGCATGGTCTGGTGGGCCAGCCACTCCTGCCAGGCTTTCTTGGAGATGGTGTCGAAGATCTCCTGGCCTTTGGCGCCGGGGTAGGGCAGGGCGTCCAGCCCTTCCAGTTCCAGTTGGTATTTCTTGCAGAAGACGGTGCGTGCCATTTTGCCTGTCCAGAGTTGAGTGTTTTGTGATCAGTCGCTGTGGTCGTTGGCCAGCCTGAGCTGCCGCGGGCTGCGCAGTTGCAGGGTGTCCAGCAATTGCTGCACCGGTGCGGCGAGGCCGATGTCGGGCGCGGTGCGGCTGTTATACCAGAGCTGGCGCCCGGCTTCCATGACGGCGGCCGGCTGGCGGGCCAGTTTCAGGTGCACCGGCTGGATGTCCAGCTGGTAGTGGCTGAAGGTGTGGCGCAGGGTGGGCCAGTGCTCGGCCTGTGCCGGGGCGCCCAGTTCGCCGGCACAGTGGTCGGCGGCGCTCAGGTCGCTGGCCAACTCGGGAAAGCTCCAAAGTCCGCCCCAGATGCCGCGCTCCGGTCGCTTTTCCAGCAGCCACTCGCCGGCGGGGTTCTCGATCATCAGCATCTGGGTGTGGCGCAGTGGCAGCGCTTTCTTGGGTTTCTTGCCGGGGTACAGAGCCTGTTCGCCGCGCTCGTGGGCCAGGCAGTCGTCGCTGACCGGGCAGGCGCCGCAGTCGGGTTTGCTGCGGCTGCAGGCGGTGGCGCCGAGGTCCATGATGGCCTGGGTATAGTCGGCGACACGTTCGCTTGGGGTCAGTGCCTCGGCCAGCTGCCACAGCTGTTTGAGGGTGGCGCTCTGGCCGGGCCAGCCGGCGATGGCCCGGTGGCGGGCGAGTACGCGCTTGACGTTGCCGTCGAGGATGGCGGCGCGGCGCTGAAAGGCGATGGAGACGAGGGTGCCGCCGGTGGAGCGGCCGATGCCGGGCAGGGTTTCCAGCTCGTCTACGGTGCCGGGGACCTCGCCGCCGAAATCCTGGCAGACCATTTGCGCGGCGCGGTGCAGGTTGCGGGCGCGGGAGTAGTAGCCCAGCCCGCTCCACAGGTGCAGCACGGTGTCGGCCTCGGCCGCGGCCAGGTGCTGCACCGTGGGCAGCGCCTCCATAAAGCGCCGGTAGTAGGGGATGACGGTGGCCACCTGGGTCTGCTGCAGCATGATTTCCGACACCCACACCCGGTAGGGGCTGGTGTCGCGCTGCCAGGGCAGGTCGTGGCGGCCGCTGTGGTCGAACCAGGCCAGCAGGCGCTCGGCAAAGCGCTCCGGTATCGGTTGCGGGGTGGATCCGCTCATGCGGGCGCCGACCAGCGATAGTGCTGGCCGCTGGCCTCGAAGCCCACTTCGGTGAACAGCGCTGCCAGCTCCGGGTGCTCGCCCAGATCCACCTCGACGCTGAGCACCTCCGGCGGCAGCTTGCGCAGGGCCAGCTGCAGCAGCTGGCGGGCGACGCCGCGGCGGCGGGTGAGTTCGCGCACCTGTAGTCGCTGCAGCTGGTAGGCGCCGTCGCCGGCCGGGCTCAGGTAAAAGGCGCCCAGCAGGCGGCTGTTGAAGCGGCCGCTGATCAGCAGGCCGTCGCCGTCCAGCGCCGACTGCAGCCAGTCGGGCAGGGGGCCGTCGCCGGCTTCATAGATCAGGCGCAGGTCTTTGAGGTCTTGCTCGGGCGGATTGTGAACGATTTCGGCGAAAACAGGCATGGATGGATACGGCTTTTGGCTGTGATGCGAAGCGGTTTATAATAGCCGATTCTTTTTCCCGCAGTGAACCCGACGAGGCCAATATGGCAGAGCGCAAGGCCACCATCAGCCGCGATACCCTGGAGACGCAGATCACCGTCAGCGTCAACCTGGACGGCACCGGCAAAGCCAATTTTGACACCGGTGTGCCCTTTCTGGAGCACATGATGGACCAGATTGCCCGCCACGGCCTGATCGATCTGGACATCGTCGCCAAGGGCGACACCCACATCGACGACCACCACACGGTGGAAGACATCGGTATCACCCTGGGCCAGGCCATCGCCAAGGCGGTGGGCGACAAAAAGGGCATCACCCGCTACGGCCACGCCTATGTGCCGCTGGACGAGGCGCTGTCGCGTGTGGTGGTGGACTTCTCCGGCCGCCCCGGCCTGGAGTACCACGTGGACTTCACCCGCGCCGCCATCGGCCGCTTCGACGTGGACCTGTTTGTGGAGTTCTTCCAGGGCTTTGTCAACCACGCCCAGGTGAGCCTGCACATCGACAACCTGCGCGGTTACAACTCCCACCACCAGGCGGAGACCGTGTTCAAGGCCTTCGGCCGCGCCCTGCGCATGGCGCTGACGCCCGACGAGCGCATGGCCGGCATCACCCCCTCCACCAAGGGCAGCCTATAATGGCCACCGCAAACGTTGCCGTCATCGACTACGGCATGGGCAACCTGCACTCGGTGGCCAGCGCCCTGCGCAAGGTGGCGCCCGAGGTGGAGGTCAATGTCACGGCTGATGTCGCCGAAGTGGCGACCGCCGACCGGGTGATCTTCCCCGGTGTCGGCGCCATCCGCGACTGCATGGCCGAGATTCGCCGCTTGGGTTTTGACAGCGCGGTGGCGGATTTTGCCGCCAGCGGCAAGCCGCTGCTGGCGGTGTGCGTGGGCATGCAGGCACTGATGCAGCGCAGCGAGGAAAACGCCGGCGTCGACTGCCTCGGGCTGATCGACGGCGAGGTGCGCTTCTTCGGTGACGACCACCGCGATGCCGACGGCCACAAGCTCAAGGTGCCGCACATGGGCTGGAACACCGTGGACCAGCGCATGGCCCACCCGCTGTGGAACGGCATCCACGACGGCAGCCGCTTTTACTTTGTGCACAGCTACTACGTGCACGCCGAGGACAAGGCGCTGGTGGCCGCTACTGCCGACTACGGCGTGCGCATTCACGCCGCGCTGGCCCGCGACAATGTGTTTGCCGCCCAGTTTCACCCGGAGAAAAGCGGTGAGGCGGGTTTGCAGCTGCTGAAGAATTTCCTGGCCTGGGACGGGCGGCCGTAACTGTCAGGCTGTCGACAAGGCCCCTGAGTCATTCCGGCGCAGGCCGGAATCCAGAGTGCGGGCTGCGGCATGGGAGCTGGTTGGGGTTTCCATGTGGGCTGAAAATTGGGTGTACCTGGATCCCGGATCGCAAAAAGCGCGTCCGGGATGACTGCCCTGGAGCGTCGGATCGCGTGGAGTCATTCCGGCGAAGGCCGGAATCCAGGGGGCGGGCTGCGGCTTGGAAGCTGGTTGAGCTTTCCGTGTGGGCTGAAAATTAGGTGTACCTGGATCCCGGATCACAAAAAGCGCGTCCGGGATGACTGCCTTCGAGTGCCGCGCGAACCGCTGCGGCGACAACCGAATACTGAGAGAGTAGACACATGCTGATTATCCCCGCGATTGACCTCAAAGACGGCCAGTGCGTGCGCCTGCGCCAGGGCGAGATGGACGATTCCACCGTATACGGCAACGACCCGGTGGAAATGGCCGCGCGCTGGGTACAGGCCGGTGCCCGCCGCCTGCACCTGGTGGACCTCAACGGCGCCTTCGAGGGCAAGCCGGTGAATGGTGAGGCGGTGACCGCTATTGCCGCCGCTTACCCCGATCTACCCATTCAGATCGGCGGAGGGATCCGCGAGCTGAGCACCATCGAGCACTACCTGAAGGCGGGTGTTAGCTATGTGATCATTGGTACCAAGGCGGTGAAGGAGCCGGCCTTTGTCGCCGAGGCCTGCCGTGAGTTTGGCGGCCACGTCATTGTCGGTCTCGACGCCAAAGACGGGCTGGTGGCCACCGACGGCTGGGCCGAGGTGTCGACGCTGAAGGCCACCGAGCTGGCCAAGCGCTTCGAGCAGGACGGGGTCGAGGCCATTGTCTACACCGACATCGCCCGCGACGGCATGATGCAGGGCGTGAACGTAGAAGCCACCGTGGCCATGGCCCAGGCGTCGTCCATTCCGGTGATCGCCTCCGGCGGTATCACTAACCTCGACGATATCCGCGGCCTCAAGGCCGTGGCCAGCGAGGGCATTCTCGGTGCCATTACCGGCCGTGCCATTTACGAGGGCACGCTGGATGTGGCCGAGGCGCAGCGGCTTTGTGATGAGTAAGCCGCTGGACGCTTGACGGAAGACGGGAGACGCCAAAAGTATTAAAAGCGGTGCGCGCGGCGCACCCTACAAAAGCCGTGTCACCGCTTCACGCCGTGGCGTGAAGCGGCTCCTCGCAATGACTCGTGCTAAGTACTCTTGTGCGGCTGAAGCCGCACCTACAAAACTGCCTACGTGAGTCGCGTAGGGTGCGCTGCAATGCCATTAACTTAAGGCGCTCCCTGTGATTTTCATCTTATCAATTGCGGCGCCGATCTCTGCTGTAGGCCGGAATAAGCGTATTTTTGCGTTTCCGGCGAACGTCCGCAACGCAAGCTTAT
>JBFHRT010000191.1:0-4839 GCA_041591575.1 Spongiibacteraceae bacterium | reverse complement strand
CACCCAGAACGCGGGCCGTCAATGCCGGCACTTCCAGCATCGGCAGATGGCCAACGCCCGGCAGCACCATCGCCCGCGCCTGATCAATGCGCTCGCAGAAAGCGTCGACACAGGTCACATCCAGCGCCTGGTCGCTGTCGCTCCACAACACCAGTGTGGGCGCGCTAATATCACCGAGAATCTGGTAGGTCGGGATCAGCGAACGCACCAGATGCCCGAACAGAAAATCATTGACCGGCTTGCGGTGACTCATCTCCGGTGCCACCAGCACGCTGAGCATCAGCCCCAACCAGCGCTGGCGATGATGCAGCGTAATTTGGAACACCCGGGGCGTCTGACCGCGGGTGGCCGGCGCCAGATCGTTGCGCCCGGCGGCGAGACCGCTTTCCAGCAGACTGACACGCTTGCCGGGAACACCCGCCGCATTCATCAGGCACAAGCCTGCCACCAGTGCCGGATGGCGTGCGGCCAGTTGTGCGGCGATGGCACCGCCCATGGAGCTGCCAACCAGCTGCGCCCGCTGAACACCAATGCTGCGCAGCCACTCGGCCACCCGATCGGCCTGGGTGGCACAGTCGTAATCGCAGTCCGGATCAAACTGGCTGTCGCCAAAGCCGGGCAGGTCCGGTGCCAGCAGGCGGTAGTGGCGCTTGAGGTGCGCACCGAGAAAACCCCAGTTCTCCTTGCTGGCGCCGAAGCCGTGCAACAGCACCACCGGCGTACCGGAATGAACCCCGCCTTCCCAATAGCTCAGGCGGTGGCCATCGACGATGGTTTGACGGATTCGCGAGCCTGCCTGCAGCGCCAGCAGCGGCTTGAGGCGTTGATACAGCGTCGCCTTGGGGCGCCAGCTGCGCAGCGCGTGCATATCGCTCTGCGCCAGTGGCGTTGCCTGATAGAGCGCTTCCATCTCGGCCAGCGCCTCCACCCCGTGAGCTGCCAGTTGCTGCGCAGTGCTGTCAGTCAACGGGGCATTCATGCGCCCGCCTTCCCTGCAGCCGGTGCGTAGCCGGTGACCTCATCGACCAGACCGTCAACCTCAACCAGATACTCATGGTTATCGTGATCCCAGGGATGGAAGCCGGGGCGGAACCAGTCCAGCCAGTCCAGCAGCGTGCGACGGAATGCACCCGGCGAGATCCACTGGAAATTGGCCAGACGCGCCCAGCCGACCAGGTTGAACAGTTGGCCTTCACGGCGCACCAGCTCCATATGGAACGGAATCAGCACCAGGAAGAAGATAAACGTCGATATCAGCAGCGCGAAGCAGCGGTTCAGGTAGCCGAGCAAGCCGCGCCCGACGGTGGCCTGATACACGTCGAACGCCACCGCCTTGTGCTCGGTCTCTTCCAGCGCGTGCCACTTCCAGATCGCGGCATAACGCGGCTCGGCGCCAGCCAGAATTTTGGGTTCAATCAGCACCATGTTGGCGAGAATGGCGGTGAGGTGTTCCAGTGCCACCGTTGCAGCCAGTTGCATCGACTTGGGCGTGATACGACGGAAGACATTGAGCAGGCCAAGCACAAAGCGGCCCATTCGGTCGGCCGGCAGCCCGCGGGCAGTCATCGCGTCGTTATATTCCTCGTGCTCCCGGCCGTGCATCGCTTCCTGGCCGATAAAGCCGCGCACCTGCTCCTTGAGCTCGGGGTCTTTGATGTCGTCGCGGTAGTGACGCACGCTGTCGATAAAAAAGCGTTCACCGTCCGGGAAGAAGATCGACATGCAGTTCATGAAATGGCTCACATGCACACCACGCGGGTGCCAGTCATGAATGCGATCCTTGGGCAGGTGAAATTCCAGGTTGCGGCGTACCGGCATAACATTGTCTTTCACGTGACTATCTCCTTAAACATCTGCTTCCGTAGGTTGTGACTCGTTGTTAGGACCTTGCTACTGGCGGGCACTCACGTGCCGGTACTTCCGGCAGCCAGCCCATAACCACTGACGTCACTGACCAAATCATCAACCTGTTCCAAATATTTGCGGTTGTCGTGGTCCCAGGGATGAAACCCCGGCCTGAACCAGTCGAACCAGGCGAGCAAATTCTTGCGCAGCAGGCCGGGGCCGCCCCACAACTCGTTCATCACGCGCAGCCAGCCCACCAGGTTGAACAACTGGCCATCGCGGCGAACCACATTGATGTGAAAGGGAATCAGCATCGCGAAGAAAATCAGCGTGGACAGCACCAGCGCGACGCAGCGATTGAGGTAGCCGCGCAGGCCCCGGCCGACGGTCGCCTGGTATACATCGAATGCCACCGCCTTGTGTTCGGTTTCCTCCAGCGCATGCCAGCGCCAGATCGCGGCAAATCGTGGCTCCGCCCCGGCCATCAGCCGGGGATCAGCCAGCACGCGGTCAGCCATGATGGCGGTGAGATGCTCCAACGCCACGGTGCCCGCCAGCTGCATCGATTTGGGGGAGTTACGGCGAAACCAGTTGAGCAGCGCCAGAACCCGGCGCTCCGTGTTCTTGATCGGCAGCCCCTTGGCTTCCATCGCCTCGTTGTACTCCTCGTGCTCACGGCCGTGCATCGCTTCCTGGCCGATAAAGCCGCGTACCTGCTCTTTGAGCTCGGGATCTTCGATACGGTCGCGATAGTGGCGCACGCTGTCGATGAAAAAACGCTCACCATCGGGAAAGAAAACCGACATGCAGTTATAGAAGTGGCTGACATGCACCCCTTCCCGATGCCAGTCACTGATCCGCTCCTTGGGCAGATGGAATTCCAGGTTGCGGCGTACCGGCATGATGCTGGTTTTTTGATTATCGCTGGCGCTCATAGGAACACTCCCTTATGACCCATCTGTTTGTGTTACACCATTCAATGTAAAATAGATGTTACACCAATTGATGTCAAGAAGATTGCCGTCTTTTTTGCCCTATCGATTGGCCGCCGAAGAGGCCGCCAGATAGGCGAGCGCGGGCTCGGTATCCGCCTCGTGGATCGGGTGATAGCCCGGCCGCAGGTAGCGCAGCCCCTGCCACAGCAGCCAGCCCACCGAAGGCAACAGACCATCTCTGGCCCCCCTGCTCCACTCCCGCCAGAACCACAGCCCCCAGGCACTGGGGTGAAAACTGCGCAGCTCGCGGTCCTGGCGCATCATGTGGGTGGCGCCGATGGCCCACAGTGCAAGAATCAAGGGCACCACCAGTGCAATCAGCAGCACGTCGAGCCCGTAGCGCAGCGGCGCGGGCAACCGGCAGAGGTGGCGGTAAAGATCGAAAGCCACACAGCGGTGCTCTACCTCCTCGGCGCCGTGCCAGCGCAGCAGGTCAACCACCGCCGGATCGGCGCCGGCCTCTTCCCAGCGCCGGTTTTCCAGCGCGAAGTTGCCCAGCACGCAGGTGAAGTGCTCGATGGCGGCAATCAGTCCCAGCCGGAATACCAGCCAGGGCCGCTGCAGAAACTCGGGCAGTGACAGGCCCCATGGCTGGTCGCCCAGCGGTTTTTCGAACATCCACTCCATGCGGCGCATATAACTGGCGGTTTCGATACCCTGGGCGTCCAGGTACTGCGACACGGCACCGTCGTGGGCGCGTGCATGCATCGCCTCCTGGCCAACAAAGCCCCGTACGTCATCGCGCAGCTTGTCGTCAGTGACCAGCGGCAGCGCGCGATTAAAAACCTTGCAGAACCAGAACTCCCCGGCTGGCAGGATCAGATTGATATTGTTGATGGTGTGGCTCGCCGACGCGTCATCGGGAATCCAGTGCAGCGGTGTCTGCGACCAGTCGAACACCACCTTGCGTTGTACCAGCGAATGGGGGGTGGAAGATCCCTGTTTCACAGCAAATTCCTCGTCTAGTTTTCTGTATCGAATTCAGGCGTTAGGGGGTCGCTTCAATGCGCGCAAGGCGCCGCCCCAGGCCAGGCAGCAACCGCGCAATCCAGCGGATCAGGTGTACTTCGGCGCCAATTCGCACCTCAGGCAGATTTTTCTCCACCGCCCGACGCACGCCGGCGGCCACGGCCTTGGGCCCCAGATTGCGCAGCGCATACAGCTTCTGCACCGCGGCACGGCGACGGTTCTGCTCGGCGTCGGCGGTGCCGACAAACCGGGTGCGGTTGACAATGCCGGTGTTCACCACACCGGGATACACCGCGCTGACGCCGATGCCCTGGTCGGCCAGCTCGGCTCGCAGGCACTCGCTGAACATCTGCACCGCGGCCTTGGTGGTGGCATAAGCGGGTGTGGATCGGGTGGGGAAGAAAGCCAGCCCCGAGGAGGTGTTAACGATATGGCCGGGCTTGCCGGCGTCGACCATTTGCCGCGCAAACAGACGCGCACCGTGAATCACGCCCCACAGGTTGACGTTGAGAATGCGCTGCCAATCGCTCACCGAGGTATCCAGTACCGGACCCGCCATGCCGATGCCGGCGTTGTTGACCACGATATCGGGCACACCCAGCTGCGCCCTAACCTCGGCAGCAAAGGCCTCCATCGCCTCACAGGAACCAACGTCTACGGCAAAGCCGCGAGCCTCTGCGCCCAGCAACCGCGCCAGCTCAGCCGTGCGCTCGGCGGCGTCGGCATTGAGATCGGCGGCTACGACAGTGGCGCCGCGCTCGGCGAAATCCAGCGCGGTTTCCCGACCGATACCGGAACCGGCACCGGTGACCACCACCAGCTTGCCGGCGTAGGCTTTGCCCTTGTTTTCTGTAGCAGGCAGAACGCGCGCGCTGCGCAGCTCGGCACTCTCTTCTCCACCCTCATGCAAAGTGATGAACTCGCGCACGAAGCCCGCCAGCTGGCGCGGGTGACTAAGCGGTAACCAGTGGCCGGCAACGAACTCGCGCCGCCACAGTTTGGGTGCCCACTGCGTCAGCTCATCGAAAAT
>JBFHRT010000190.1:0-4841 GCA_041591575.1 Spongiibacteraceae bacterium | reverse complement strand
CCCTCGCACCAGACCCGTATCGACGAACTGCAGGCCCTGATGCCGGAGATGGAAAGCATCTACCGGCAGGCGCGGGCGGCCGGTCGCAAGCCGAGTTGTAAATGACGCTAGACGCTTGATGGGAGACGGGAGACGCTACTTCCGGTAGGGTGCGCCGTGCGCACCGCATGCCTTCGCACAATGTAACGGGTCCGATTGGTGCGCGCGGCGCACCCTACGATGGAGCGGAGCCGCGCTTTTGCGTCTCCCGTCTCCCGTTCAGCGTCTAGCGCTTGTCGTCTTCCGGGCAACACACCTTATGATCCATCTCCAGCGCCGGCTGCGCGCAGGAGGGGCGGCCCACCACCTTGGCGGGCACGCCGGCCACGGTGGTGTGGGCTTCCACATGATCCAGCACCACGCTGCCGGCGGCTACCTGGGCGCCTTCGCCTATGCGGATATTGCCGAGGATCTTGGCGCCGGCGCCGATCAGCACGCCATTGCCCACCTTGGGGTGACGGTCGCCGTGTTCCTTGCCGGTGCCGCCCAGGGTCACCGACTGCATGATGGAGACGTTGTCGCCGACCACCGCGGTCTCGCCGATTACTACGCCGGTGGCGTGGTCCAGCATGATGCCGCGGCCGATGCGGGCGGCGGGGTGGATGTCGACGCCGAACTCGCAGGATATGCGGTTCTGGAAAAACAGCGCCAGCGGCTCGCGGTCCTGTCGCCACAGCCAGTGGGCAATGCGGTAGGCCTGCAAGGCGTGGAAACCTTTGAAGTACAGAAACGGCACCGACAGGCTGTCGCAGGCGGAGTCGCGGTCGCGGATGGCGCAGAGGTCGCAGCGGATGGCCTCGCCAATGCTGGGGTCGGCGGCCAGCGCCTGCTCGATCACCTCGCGCACCAAGAGTGCGGAGGCGGTGGGGCTGTCCAGTTTGTGCGCCAGGTGAAAGCTCAGCGCCTGCTCCAGGCGGTCGTGATTGAGAATGGTGGCGTGTAGAAAGCTGGCCAGCACCGGCTCGCGCTGCACTTCCTCGGCGGTTTCGCGGCGAATGGCCTGCCACACGGCATCGGCGGCAGTCTGGGCAAGGGCTTCGGCTTTCATAAGGTCAATATCCTGGAGCAATGCTCCATTATAGCGGCCGCTGCGGGGGGCTTTGCAATGTGGCTACGGGCAATGCAGGCATAAGGAGCGGTGCGCGCTACAGCTGCACCCGACAGCGCCACAGCGCCTGCCCCGCGGCCTGGTACTTGCGCTCAAAGGCGGTGATGGGCGTCTGCGGCTGGAAGGGCTCTGCGGCCGCTGAGTGCCCGGCAATCTGCAGTGCGCGGGCAAACTCCTCCACATAGATTGGCCAGTTGCTGCGCAGTTCCAGTTCGCCGCCCAGAGCCAGCAGGGTGGGGAATAGCGGTGAGCCGTGGCAGCGGCGCTGCAGCTGCGCCGACTTGGGCCAGGGGTTGGGGTAGAACAGGGTGTGGCGCCGCGGCTTCCAGCCGGCCTCCAGTGCCAATCGCCAGAAGTCATCGGTATCGGCGCGCAGCAGCAAGTAGTTGTCGGGCGTGTCGCTAAACAGGCCGGGGTGTTTGTCCAGCCGGTGGGCCGACTTGTCGACGCCGATCACCGCGCAGTCCGGGTGGGCACGGGCCAGGTTCAGCGTGCTCTCGCCGGTGCCGCAGTAGGAATCCAGCAGTAGCGGCGCGTCGCGCTCGCTCAGCCAGCGCTCGGCCTCGGCAAAGGCTGCCGCGCTATGCGCGGCGATGGGGCGGCGAAAGCGCGAGTTCAGGTGGCGGCGCACCACTTTTTCCAGCTGCTCGTGGCAGCCCGTTTGGTTGCTGGTGACGGCGCGGGCGGGGTGTAGGGTCATTTCGGATTTGCGCTGGAGCGGAGGCCTTGCGACACTGTGCGCCCCGCCAATTTCGGAGTCGTCACATGCGCCAGGACCGGCGCCCGTACTGGGTCAAAAAAAATTATCTGCGGTTTCGCCACTGGTATACC
This sequence comes from Spongiibacteraceae bacterium, assembly GCA_041591575.1. Classification (GTDB taxonomy): domain Bacteria; phylum Pseudomonadota; class Gammaproteobacteria; order Pseudomonadales; family Spongiibacteraceae; genus JBFHRT01. The sequence continues at coordinate 2,863 of JBFHRT010000190.1, read as the reverse complement.
GAGCATTTCCTGCGTCCGGCCTGTGACTACCTGGGCGATTATCACACGTTCATGAAGCCCTGGTACATCTCCATCTCTGGACCCAATATCCGCATCGGCAAATGTGCCACCGTGATCGGCGAACCCGACAACCGGGTCAAGATCGGCGTGTGGGGGCGCGAGCCGCACACCGGACGCATCGAGATCGGCGACTATGTGATGATCAGCCCCGGCACCCGCATCTCCGCCTCCGACGAAATTCTTATCGGCCACAGTGTAATGATGGCCAATGGCGTGCACATCACCGACTGTGACTGGCACGACATCTACGACCGCAGTGCGCGCAGCCCCGAGGTAAGGCCGGTGCACATCGCCGACAACGTCTGGCTGGGCGACCATGCCACCGTGCTCAAGGGCGTCAGCATCGGTGAGAACAGCATCGTCGCTGCCAATGCCGTGGTCAGCAAGGACGTGCCCGCCAATGTGGTGGTGGCCGGCAACCCGGCGCGGGTGGTCAAGGAACTGGATCCGGAAAAGGGTTTCACCACCCGCGGCGACTACTTCGCCGATCCCGAGGGACTGGCCACATTCTTCGACGGCGTCGACCGCATGGTGCTCAAGGAAAACGGCTTTTTTAACTGGCTGCGAGCGCTGGTATGGCCGAGTGTGAAGGACTAGGGGCGGACGTCGGAAGACGGATGCCTGACGCTGAACAGCGCGTCTCCGTAGGGTGCGCCGCGCGCACCGGTTTTTTGCCTATCTTTTAGAGTCCCCAATGGTTCGCGCGGCGCACCCTACGCTGAGCGTGGTGCCTTTCGCGTTCGACGTCAGGCTTCCGGCGTCCGACTCAAAACAACCGCAACGGCGGTTCCTGCATCGCCGCCAGCTGTTCGCGCAGCTCCAGAATATGTCCCGCCCAGTAGCGCTCGCTATTGAACCAAGGGAAATTGCGCGGAAAGGCGGGGTCGCTCCAGCGCCGCGCCAGCCAGGCGCTGTAGTGCATGATGCGGAGGGTGCGCAGCGGTTCGATCAGCGGCAGTTCGCGGGGCTGGAAGTCGTAAAACTCGCTGTAGCCTTCCACCAGCTCCGACAGTTGCCTGCACTGGGCGTCGCGCTCGCCGGACAGGAACATCCACAAATCCTGAATCGCCGGCGCCATGCGGCTGTCGTCCAGATCGACGAAATGCGGCGCGTCGTCGCGCCACAGGATATTGCCCACATGGCAGTCGCCGTGCACGCGGATGCGGTTCGGCTGCACCTCGGCAAAGCGCTGTTCGATTAGCGCCAGCAGGTCGCGGCACAGGGTCTCGTAGGGCAGGCGCAGCTCGGCGGGGATGAAGTGTTTGAGCAGAAACTCGACACTGGCGTGGCCGAAGCTCTGCACATCCAGAGCTGGCCGCTCGACAAAGTCCTCAGTGGCGCCGATGGCGTGCATGCGCCCGAACCACTGGCCCAGCTGGTAGAGGTTGTCCATGTCGTCCAGCGCCGGCGCGTGGCCGCCACGGCGCGGGAACAGGGTGAAGCGAAAATCCTGGAACTCGAACAGGCTGCGGCCGTCGTCGCCGGTCCACGGCGGCACCACTGGAATGTCAGCCGCGTACAGCTGCTGGCCAAAGCGGTGTTCCTCGAGAATCTGGGCATCGCTCCAGCGTTCCGGGCGGTAGAACTTGGCGATGACCGGCACGCTATCCTCGATGCCCACCTGGTAGACACGGTTTTCATAGCTGTTCAGGGCCAGCACCCGCAGGTCGCTGAGCAGGCCGGTGCTCTCCACCGCGTCGATCACCGTGTCCGGCGTTAGCTTTGAATAGGGATGTTCCGATTCACTCATGGCTGCTGCCTACTCCCGCCCGCTCGCTGAGCAGGGAAACGCTTTTGATCTGTGCATAGACCGCCTGTCCTTTCTGCAGTGCTAGTCGCTGCAGCGACTTGCGGGTGATGCGCGCGAGCAGGGTCTGGCCGCCGACGGCCAGTTTCAGCAGCACCTGGGCGCGCTCGGTTTGTTCAATTTCGGCCACGGTGGCTGGCAACACATTGAGAATGCTGCTGGCCGTCGGTGCTTCCAGCGCGATGCTGACATCGCGCGCCGGCAGTTGTAGGCGTATCGCGCTGCCCGGTGGCTGCGACAGTCGCGACAGCCACAAGCCCGCGCCGTCGCCGAGGCGGGCATAGCTGAGGCCGTAGTCCTCGTCGTGCTCGGCCACGGTGGCGCTCACCACTGCGGCGGCATCCGGCGCGTGGCTCAGCGGCGAGTGCAGGTCGCTGCTCAGCGCCAGCACCGAGCCCTGGGCGCTGATGCGCCCGTCAGCCATTAACAGTACCTCGTCGGCTAGGCGGCTGACTTCGCTGAAGCTGTGGCTGACGTAGACAATGGGAATGTGCAGATGCTCGGGCAGTCGCGCCAGCAATTCCAGTAGTTCGGCGCGGGCGCCAGCGTGCAGGCCGGCCAGCGGCTCGTCCATCAGCAGCAGTCGCGGTGCACTGAGCAGGGTCCGGGCAATGGCGACCCGTTTCTGCTCGCCGCCAGACAGCCCTGAGACCGGCCGTGACAGCAGTGGGGCGATGGCCAGCCAGTCGCTGACCTCCGCCTGCGCCGGGCCGCTGTCGCCAAAACGGCGGCGCCGGGCGAACTCCAGGTTGGCGGCCACCGATAAATGCGGGAACAGCCGCGCGTCCTGAAACACCAGGCCGACAGCGCGGCGCTCGGCGGGCACCAAGCGCTCGCCATCCTGCCAGCTGTCGCCATTGAACTGCAGCTGACCGTGCGCCGCCGGCTCCAGCCCGGCAATGGCGCGCAGCAGGGTGGTCTTGCCACAACCGCTGGGGCCGCACAGCGCGGTAATGCCGGCGGCCTCGATGTCGGTGTCCACCCGCAGCTGAAAAT